>CAZDBC010000313.1:0-4580 GCA_964503295.1 uncultured Kiloniellaceae bacterium
CGGCGCGCCTCGGCCGGCGCCTTTTCCGCCGGCGGCGCCTTGGCCTCGGTGCGGCCTTCGAGAAAGTCGATCACGTCCGCCTTGGTCAGGCGGCCGTCCTTGCCGCTGGCGGGAATGCGCGAGGCATCGAGCTGACTGTCCGCGACCAGCTTGCGCACCGCCGGCGAAAGCGGCATGACGCCGCCCCCGCGCGCCTCGGCGGCGCCGACAAAGGCGGCCAAATCCGCAGCCGTCACCCTGCCGCCGGGGCCGCTGCGCGGCGCCATGGCCGGATCGAGGTCGTCCAGGCCGGGCGCGGCCGGCGACTCGGCAGACGGTTCAGCCGGCCGTTCCGCCGGCTTTTCCTTCGCCTCGGCCTTGCGATCGGCCGCCTGCGTCTTCTGCTTCTCCTGCTCCTTCTCCGGCGCCGGTGCCGCGCCTTCGGCGCCGAGCCGGAACAGGCCGAGCAGGGCGCCGACCTCGACTGTCTCGCCTTCGGGCGCCTTGATCTCGCCGAGCATGCCATCGCCCGGCGCATTGACCTCGAGCGTCACCTTGTCGGTTTCGAGCTCGACCAGCGGCTCGTCGGCGGCCACCTGCTCGCCCGGCTGCTTGAGCCACTTGGCGACCGTCGCCTCGGTGACC
Organism: uncultured Kiloniellaceae bacterium; assembly: GCA_964503295.1. Classification (GTDB taxonomy): domain Bacteria; phylum Pseudomonadota; class Alphaproteobacteria; order Kiloniellales; family Kiloniellaceae; genus CAZDBC01. The sequence continues at coordinate 625 of CAZDBC010000313.1, forward strand.
GATTCGCCCAGCGTGGGCACGACGATCTCTTTCGATTCGCCTTTCGCTCCGGCACCCTTGTCGGCCTCGGGCACAGCCTCGGCCTTCTCCTTCGCCGGCGCCTCGTCTTCCTCGGCGTCGGCCTGCGCGGCCTTCCGCTTCTCGGAGTCCTCGTCTTCAGATGGCTCGCCTTCGGCTTTCTCGGCTTTGGTCTCGGCCTTCCCCTCGTCCTTGGACTCGCCCTCGCCTTCGCCGATGCGCCCGAGCAGCGCGCCGACCTCGACGTTGGCGCCTTCCTCGGCGACGATCTCGGCAAGCACGCCGGCCTCGCTGGCGTTGACCTCCAGCGTCACCTTGTCGGTCTCCAGCTCGACCAGCGGCTCGTCGACCTCGACCCGCTCTCCGGGCTTCTTCAGCCACTGGGCCACGGTCGCCTCGCTTACCGACTCGCCCAGTGTGGGCACGACGATCTCACCTGCCATGGTCTCGCGCGATCCTTCCCGGCCTGCCCGGCCGCTGTCTCCTGTCCGCCCCCGCGGGTGCGTCTAGCGGCCGCGCGTCGAACGTGCGCCGCCGTTCTTGCCTTTGCCCGACGGCTTGCTCTGCTTTGCGCCGCCCGAGGCGCGCGCCGCCGCGCTCTTGGACTTGGTCGCCTTGCCGGCAGCCTCCGACTTGCCGTTGCCGGCAGCCTTCGCCGCGTCCTTCGTGCCGCCCTCTGGCAGTCCGAGTTCCGCCGCGCGCAGCTTGCGCGCCGTGATCCGGCCGACCGGCTTGCGCCCCAGGGTCAGCGCCTCTTGGATCAGCTTGGCCTGCTCGGCCTTGTGCCGGGCCGCCGAACCGGTGGCGGGCGAGGCGGCCGAGTCGCGGCCGGCGTAGACCGGGCGCGGGTTCTCGAAGCCCGCCTCCTCGGCGACCTCTTCCAGGAAGCTGCCGATGAACTGCCAGGCGCCCATGTTGCGCGGCTCTTCCTGGCACCAAACCAGATCGCAGTGCCGGTAGGGCTCGAGCGCCTCGATCAGCGCATCGGCCGGGAAGGGATAGAGCTGCTCAAGGCGCAGGAAGTGGACGTTGTCGATGCCGCCCTGTTCGCGCGCCTCGACCAGGTCGTAGTAGACCTTGCCGCTGCACAGAACGAGCTGTTTGGCCTTCTCCGGCGGGCTGGGCAGCTCGTCGCACCACATCAGGCGGTGGAACGAGGTGCCGGGCCCGAAGTCGGCCAGCCTGGAGACGCAGCGCTTGTGGCGCAGCAGCGACTTCGGGGTGAAGACGACCAGCGGCTTGCGAAAATCTCGGTGCAACTGGCGCCGCAGCACGTGGAAATAGTTGGCCGGCGTCGTGCAGTTGACGATCTGCAGGTTGTCCTCGGCGCAGAGTTGCAGGAAGCGCTCGAGGCGCGCCGAGGAATGCTCCGGCCCCTGCCCCTCGTAGCCATGCGGCAGCAGCATCACCAGCCCCGACATGCGCAGCCACTTGGCCTCGCCCGAGGCGATGAACTGGTCGATGATCACCTGTGCGCCGTTGACAAAGTCGCCGAACTGCGCCTCCCACAGCACCAGGGCGCGCGGCTCGGCCAGCGAGTAGCCGTACTCGAATCCGAGCACGGCGAGCTCGCTGAGCGGCGAATCGATGATCTCGACCGGTGCCTGGTCGGGCGCCAGGTGGCGCAGCGGGTGGTAGCGGGTCTCGTCCTCCTGGTCGACCCACTCGGCGTGGCGCTGCGAGAAGGTGCCGCGGTTGCAGTCCTGGCCCGAGAGGCGCACCGGCACGCCCTCGAGCGCCAGGGTGCCGAAGGCCAGCGCCTCGGCGGTCGCCCAGTCGATGTTCTCGCCGCTGTCCAGCATCTTCTTCTTGGTCTCGAGCTGGCGCAGGATCTTGCGGTGCACCTTCAGGCTCTCGGGCACGCGCGTCAGACCTGCGCCGACCTCCTTCAGACGCTCGATTGCAACCTCCGTCTTGCCGCGCCGCGCGTCGTAGCCGCGCGCACGGTCGAGGCCCGACCAGGCCCCCTCCAGCCAGTCGGCCTTGTTCGGCTTGTAGCTCTTCGAGGCCTCGAAGTCCGCCTCCAGGCGCTCCTGCAACTGCTTGACCTGGGCTTCGGCGTCGTCGGGCGTGATCACGCCTTCCTCGATCAGCCGGTCGGCGTACATGTGGCGCACCGGCGTGTGCTTGCCGATCGCCCTGTACATCAGGGGCTGGGTGAAGGCCGGCTCGTCGCCCTCGTTGTGGCCGAAGCGCCGGTAGCAGAACATGTCGATGACGACGTCCTTCTTGAAGGTCTGGCGGAACTCGGTCGCGATGCGCGCGACGTGGACCACCGACTCCGGGTCGTCGCCGTTCACGTGAAAGATCGGCGCCTGGATGATCTTCGCCACCTCCGAGCAGTAGGGCCCGGAGCGCGAGTTGATCGGATTGGTCGTAAAGCCGATCTGGTTGTTGACGATGAAGTGGATCGTGCCGCCGATGCGGTAGCCGCGCAGCTCGGAAAGGTCGAGCGTCTCGGCAACCAGGCCCTGCCCTGCGAAAGCGGCGTCGCCGTGCATCAAAAGGCCCATGACCTTGGTGCGGTCGCCGTCGCCGCGCTGCTGCTGCTTGGCGCGCACCTTGCCGACGACGACGGGATCGACCGCCTCCAGGTGCGAGGGGTTCGCGGTCAGCGAGAGATGGATCGGGATGCCGTCGAACTCGCGGTCCGACGAGGTGCCGAGATGGTATTTGACGTCGCCGGAGCCGCCGACGTCCTCCGGGTGCGCCGCGCCGCCCTGGAACTCGGAGAAGATCGCGGCGAAGGGCTTGCCCATGAAGTTGGCGAGGACGTTCAACCGGCCCCGGTGCGGCATGCCGATCACGACCTCCTCGAGACCGAGCTGGCCGCCGCGCTTGAGGATCTGCTCGAGCGCGGGGATCAGCGCCTCGCCGCCGTCGAGCCCGAAGCGCTTGGTGCCGGTGTACTTCTTGTCGAGAAATTTTTCGAAGGTCTCGGCCGCGGTCAGGCGCTCGAGGATCGCGCGCTTGCCGTTGGCGGTGAACTGGGTCTGGTTCTGGATCGACTCGATGCGCTCCTGGATCCAGGCCTTCTGCTCGGGATCCTGGATATGCATGAACTCGACGCCGATCGGACCGCAGTAGGTGGCACGGACCTTCTCCATGATTTCGCGCAGGGTCGCGGTCTCGAGGCCGAGCACGTAGTTGATGAAGATCGGCCGGTCCATGTCGGCGTCGGTAAAGCCGTAGGACTTTGGGTTGAGCTCGGGATGGGCCTCGATCGGCTTGAGGCCGAGCGGATCCAGCTTGGCTTCCAGGTGGCCGCGCACGCGGTAGGCGCGGATCAGCATCAGCGCGCGAATCGAATCGAGCGTCGCCGCGCGCAGGTCGCTGGCCGTAATGTCGCGCCCGCCGGTCACCCCGGCCGCGACCGCGGCCACGCTGATCCCGTTGCCGCCGGTCGCGGTACGGTCGGCCGGCTGCGCCGCGCCGTTGCCGCGGCCCGGTTCGAGGCCGCTCAGCAGCGCCCGGGCATCCTCGTCCAAGCTGGAGAAGAATTCGCGCCAGGCCGGTTCGACCGCCTCGGGATTGTCCTGGAAGCGCCGGAGCAGCGCCGCGACGGCCGCCGCCTTGCGGCCGTTCAGGCTCGGCTGAGATGTGCTTGCCATGCTTTCTTCCGGCGGGGCCGGGGGAGCCGACCGCCGCCCCTCCTTCGCGCTCTGGATCAGGTCACCCGCCCATCGCCCGGACCATGCTCGATCCCAGGCTGGCCGGCGAATCGGCGACCACGAAGCCGGCCGACTTCAGGGCCTCGATCTTGTCGCCGGCGCCGCCCTTGCCACCGGCGATGATGGCGCCGGCGTGGCCCATGCGCCGGCCCGGCGGCGCGGTCACCCCGGCGATGAAGCCGCAGATCGGCTTCTTGTTGTTGGCGCGCCGGTAGAAGTCGGCCGCGTCCTCTTCCGCGGTGCCGCCGATCTCGCCGATCATGATGA
>CAZDBC010000314.1:0-4576 GCA_964503295.1 uncultured Kiloniellaceae bacterium
GCAAGGTGTCCGGCGTCGGCTCCGGCTTCATCATCGACCCGGAAGGTTACGTGGTCACCAACAACCACGTCGTCGACGGTGCCGAGGAGGTGACGATCACGCTGGCCGACGGCGAGAGCTTTCCGGCCGAGGTGATCGGACGCGATCCCAAGACCGATCTGGCGCTGGTCAAGGTCGATGCCGACCGGCCGCTGCCGGCCGTGACGTTCGGGGACTCCGACCGAATTCGGCCCGGAGATTGGGTCATGGCGGTGGGTAATCCCTTCGGCCTGGGCGGCACCGTGACCGCCGGTATCGTCTCCGCGCGCGGCCGCAATATCAACGCCGGTCCCTACGACGACTTCATCCAGACCGATGCGGCCATCAACCGGGGCAACTCCGGCGGCCCGATGTTCGACATCGAGGGCAATGTGATCGGCGTCAACACGGCGATTTTCTCGCCCACCGGGGGCAACATCGGCATCGGTTTCGCGATTCCGGCGAATCTCGCCAAGGGCGTGATCGAGGATCTGCGCGACAAGGGCTATGTCGAACGCTCCTGGCTGGGCGTGCGCATCCAGGTCATGACCGACGAGATCGCCGAGGGCTTCGGCCTCGACAGGCCGCGCGGCGCTCTCGTTGCCTCGGTGGCGCCGGAGTCGCCGGCGGCCAAGGCCGGCCTGCGCGCCGGCGACGTCATCCTCGAATGGGATGGCGAGATGATCGAGGAGATGCGCGACCTGCCCCGGTTGGTGGCGGAGACGCCCGTCGGGGAACGCGTCGAGATGCGCATCTGGCGGAACAGCGACGAGATCGATCTCGGCGTGACGACGGCCAAGCTGGATGAGGAGCGGCATGCCGCCCTTGGCGAGGGGGGCGACGGGCGCGTTCTTCCGGGCGGGGCCGTGACCTTGGCCGACACGGGTCTGACCGTCGCCAACCTGACGCCGGAGCACCGCGAGCGTCTCGGTCTCGACCGCTCGGTCGAGGGCATCCTCGTCACGCAGGTGGATCCCGACAGCCCCGCCGCGCGTGAGGGGCTGAGGCCCGGCGACGTGATCCAGTCGATCGCGCTGGAGGAGGTTGCCAGCGTTCAGGAGGCGCGCGCGGTCGTCGAGCGGCTGCAGAGGTCCGGCACCAGGGTGGCGACGGTCCTGGCACTTCGCGAGGGTCAGGCCAGCTTTTTCGCCCTGCCGCTCAAGCTCGCCTAGCCAGGCCGGATCGGCGACAGGATCGTGACACCTTGCCGGCGGCGGTGCCCCCTCACCGCCGCCGGCTTTGGCTTGCAAGACCGGTGCGGGCTTAGTACAGCAGCCTTTCTGCCGGTGGATGGCCGATGCGCATTCTGATCATCGAAGATGACCCGCAGACCGCCCGTTACATCGCCAAGGGCCTGACCGAGGCCGGATACGTCGCCGACATCGCGACCGACGGCAAGGACGGCCTGGTGCAGGCGCTGGGCGAAAGCTACGACTTGGCGATCGTCGACCGCATGCTGCCGGAAATGGACGGCTTGGCGATCGTCGATGCCCTGCGCCGCAGCGGCCGCCATGTGCCGATCCTTTTCCTCAGCGCTCTGGGAACGGTCGAGGATCGCATCAAGGGTCTGCGCGTTGGCGGCGACGACTACCTCGTCAAGCCTTTTGCCTTCTCCGAGCTGCTTGCCCGGGTCGAGGCGCTGCTGCGGCGCGGCGGCGGCCAACCGGTCGAGACGCGCCTGCGCGTCGGCGATCTCGAGCTCGACCTGCTCACGCGGGAGGTGCGGCGCGGCGGCAGGAAGATCGATCTCCAGCCGCGCGAGTTCAGCCTGCTCGAGTATCTCATGCGCCATGCCGGTCAGGTGGTAACCCGAACCATGATGCTCGAGAACGTCTGGAACTATCATTTCGATCCCCAGACCAACGTGATCGACGTGCACATCAGCAGGCTGCGCCAGAAGATCGACAAGGGGTTCGACAAGCCGCTGCTGCAGACCGTGCGCGGCGCGGGGTATTCGCTGCGTGAAAACCCCTAGGCTGCTCCGCTCGACCACCTTTCGTCTGACGCTGGTCTATCTGTGCCTGTTCAGCTCGGCATTGCTTGTCGTCCTCGGCATCGTCTATTGGCACGCCACGACCGCCGTTTCCCGTCAGATCAACGCCACTATCGACGCCGAGATCACGGCGCTGGCCGAGCAGTTCAACCAGCGGGGGCTGGTCGGCCTGATCCGGGCGGTGGAGCGGCGCTCCGATCCGCGCGACTACTCGGGCGGTCTCTATCTGCTGGTCGACCAGAACTACCGGCCGCTCAGCGGTAATCTGACCCGCTGGCCGGACGAGGCCGTGGACGTGGAAGGCTGGGTCACTTTTCCCCTGGAGCTTCCGTCCCGCGACGGCTCGGTGCTCAACTTTGGCCGGGCACGGGTGTTCCAGCTGGGTCGCTATCGACTGCTCGTCGGCCACGACGTGCAGGCGCGCGCTCAGATCGCCGGGGTCATCCGCGATGGCCTGATCTGGGCTCTGGTTGCTGCCGTTGGGATCTCCCTCCTGGGCGGCATGCTGGTCAGCCGGTTCCTGTTCCGGCGCATCGACAGCATCAACGCGACCAGCCGCGAGATCATGGCCGGCGACCTTGGCCGACGCGTCCCGGTCAGCGGGCGCAACGACGAATTCGACGAAGTGGCGGGGAACCTGAACGGCATGCTCGACCAGATCGAGCAGCTGATCGGCGGCATGCGCCAGGTATCCGACAATATAGCGCACGACCTTCGCTCGCCGCTGGCGCGGCTGCGCAGCCGTCTCGAGGTCGCCCTGATGAAGGAGCTGCCCTCCGCCGAATACCGGGCGGTGATTGAGGAGACCATCGCGGAAGCCGATCAACTGCTTCGCACCTTCAATTCCCTGCTGGCCATCGCCCAGGTCGAATCGGGTGTCCTGCGGGAGCGTTTCGAGGCGGTCGAGTGCCAGGCGCTGCTGCGCGACGTAGCCGAGCTCTACGAGCCGCTTGCCGATGACCGCGGCCTCGAGCTCGATCTGCGGCTCGGGGAGCCGGCACGGATTCAAGGTGACCGAAACCTGCTGTTCCAGGCGCTGAGCAATCTTGTCGACAATGCGATCAAATTCTCGGCACCCGGGGGACGCATCGTGTTGGCGCAGCTGCTGGACGGGGCGCACGTAATCCTGCGAGTCACAGACCAGGGCCCCGGGATCCCGCCTGAGGAGCGCGACAAGGTCGTACGCCGCTTCTATCGGGTCGAGCAGTCGCGCCATGCCCCGGGCAGCGGCCTCGGCCTCAGTCTGGTCGCGGCGGTCGTGGCGCTGCACGGCGGCCGCCTCGAGTTGGCGGACAACGAGCCGGGCCGGCATCCTCCGGGCCTGCGGGTCGATTTCGTTCTGCCCGGGCCGGAACCGGGATCTGGCTGATGGCAGAGGCAATTCTTCGCGGTCGATCGACCCGACGGCGGAGCGGCAGCGGCATTTGCGGTCGGGTGCCGAGCCCGTTATCTTGCTCCGCCGCTCGGGCGGACCCGCGGATCAATTCGCTGTGCCTTCGCGGCGGCAGGCTTGGTTCTTGAGATGCAGGGCCGGAGATCCGTTCGGCCAAAGGAGCAGGAGAAACTGGAGATGAACGCGCGGCGTTCCGTGGCGGGCGGGTTGCCCGCGGGGCAATCTTGCGGTCCGACGCGGCGGCGGCTGCTTGGCGGTGCCTGTGGATTGTGCCTTGTGCTGCTGGCCGGGATGGGTTCGCCTCTGGCGGAGCGCGACCCGCGCGCATTTCTCGACCAAATGGGCACGCGTGCCGTGGAGCTTCTGGCCGATGAATCCAAGCCGAAGCCGGAGCGGCAAGAGGACTTCAAGCGGCTTCTGGACGATTATTTCAAAGTGCCCGCGATCGGGCGGTTCATTCTCGGGCGCTATTGGCGCACCGCCACCGAGCAACAGCAGTCCGAGTTCATCGAGGTTTTCAAGCGAGTTCTGGCGGACCGCTTCGTGCCCTGGTTCGAGGGCGTGACCCGTGAGCAGTTCACGATCGGCCGGGTCGTGCCGGATGCCAACAACGAGCGGCTGCTGAGCGTCGAGACAAAGGTCCGCCTTAAGGGAGGCCAGGTCGTCAACGCCGTCTGGCGCGTGGAACGGCAGAACGGCGGACTTCAGGTGTTCGACATCCTGGCCGATGGCGTGAGCATGGCCCTGACCCTCCGGTCGGAGTACAATTCTGTTCTCAGCCGCTCGAACGGCGATGTCGACCGCTTGATCGAGTTGCTGGAAGAGCGCCTGCAGCAGTCCGGCTGAGCCGGTCAGGCGGTCCCCGGCGGCCCCAGGTGGCCACGCAGGTCCCCGGTCTGGCATCGGCCCCGCGGAATCGCCATCTAGGAGAGCAGGCGAGGCGGGCGCTGGGTCCGCCGCGAATGAGCCGATCTGTCGAGCGATGGACGAAGCAATCCACCAGGGACGGCCGGGCCGCTATTGGCACCAACTGCCCGACGACCGCATACAGTGTGATCTCTGCCCGCGTTTCTGCAAACTGCGCGAGGGCCAGCGCGGCCTGTGCTTCGTGCGGGCGCGGGCCGGGGACGAGATTCGCCTGACCACCTACGGGCGTTCCTCTGGCTTTTGCG
>CAZDBC010000315.1:0-4568 GCA_964503295.1 uncultured Kiloniellaceae bacterium
CTCGAGATGGCTGTAGGCCAAGTCCAGGTTCGCGCGGCTGACCGCGCTGGCCGCAGGATGGTCGGCCACATCCTCGAGCAGGGCCAGGCCTTCGGCATGCTGGCCACCCAAAACGAGGGACAGACCCAGGTTGCTGCGCAGTGCGAGATTATCCGGCGCGAAACTCAGACCTGCGCGATAAAGCTGCTGCGCCGCTTCGTGATCGCCGGTCTTGTCGGTCATGACCGCAAGGGCGTTATAGAGACGTGGATCGTCCGGTGCGTATGCCAAGGCCACGTCGAGCTCTTCGCGGGCCTCCTGGTAACGGTTCTGATCGATCAAAACGAGCGCGAGGCGGTAACGGCCTTCGGTGCTGGAGGGATTCACGGCCAAGAGCGTCCGATAGACACGGATCGCCTCCTCGTCGCGGCCGAGCCCATTCAGCACGCCGGCAAGCTTGAGCAGGGGCAGCGGGCTGCCGGGGTCCTTCTCGTGCGCCCGTGCGCACATCCCCAGCGCCAGATTCATGCGCCCCTGATCGGCCATCTTGTCGCAGTAATGCAGAAGGCGCGCCACGTCGGGCGCAGTCCCCGCGTAGTGCGGCTGATGACTCGTGATGACGGGCGCGGTTTGAGCACAACCGGCGGTGAGACCGGCAAGCGCAGCCAGGATCACCAGTGTGCGACAGATGGGGTTGAATCCTGCTCTTGTCATAAAGGTCACCAGGGCTGTGGTCGAAGCCGCCTCGTCCCAGAGCGGCGGGAGGCACCGAATAAAGGCCGCTTTCCATGTCCGATGCGGACGCCGGTCGACGGTTCGACGCTAGCAAGCCTTGCTTAATGGAGGGTGAAGCACGGGCGTGATCACGCCGTTGTCACAGGCCCGCCTCGAAAGGTCTCGATGCCGCGAATCTATGCGCCAAACCAAGACCCCGTTATCCCTTTGGCAAGGAAGTCGGTCTAGTCTAGGCCGGTGTCCAAGAGGGCAGCGGGATGCCGCAACAACGCTACGAAGTCGCACTCTACAATCAAAAGGTGCGCGACAGCCTCGACCGCGGCGAACGCCTCCGCCAGCTCTCCGCAGACTGGTCCGAAATCCGGTATGTCGAACTGAGCGCCCGGAACCGGGAGGACCTGCACGACAAGCTCGAGCAGCGGTTTCCCACCCGGCGCGGCTTCGTGATCGAGCACATCGCGGAGATCGAGTGATTCGCCGGCGCTTCAACGCCGCGGAAGAAACGAGAGTCTGACACCATGTTGTGGCGGATCGCGCTTATCCTCTACTTCGTGCTTTGGGGTATCAGCCGCCTGATCTACGAGGCCCCGCCTCCTTCTCTCTGAGGGGAATGAGGCAGGCGACGCGGCGTTGCCACAACCTCGGCCTAACGGCAGCCGTAAATGGACCAGAGCGTATAGCGCAGCTCCCGCCTCACGCATTCCGACATGGGCGCATCCTGATCGGGGAAAATCTGCTTGCGGCAGGACTCCTCGGCCAGTCGGCGGATGCGCTGGCAGCGATCGAGCGTCGTGCCGGGGGAGGTGGCAGCCCGGTCGGCCAGGCGTTCCCTTTGCACCGTCTCGTCGCGCGCAGGTTCGGCCGAGCGCCGGACCGGAGGAGTTGAGTCTGCCATGCCCTGGCCCTGCAACCCGCCCGCTGCCCGCACGGTCCCGGCCGGGGCATTAAAGGGGCCCGGCGGCAAGGCACCTGCGACCCTGTCGGGCGCAAGCTCTGCCGGACGACGTCCTTCGGGCCGGCTCGGCGCGCTGGCCAGCGAGATCGCCAGCAGGGCGGCGACAAACAAGGCAGGACCGACCAGCGCGACCAATCCCGCTCCCGGCTGACGAGGCACCGCAGGATCCGAAGGATATCCTCCACCGACCCGTCCAGCGCCACCGGCGGTCGCCTGATCCTCTGGCAACGGGACTTCGGATTTCGGCATCGGGCGCACATTCGACCACTGCAAAAGCAATGCCCCGACTTTAGCGGCCGAGCCTTTAGCAAGGGTTTAGAGAGGCCCGCGATACCGGAAGTCCTTGACTGAATTGCTTTGAACCCACAGCAAGAAGCACGGAATGTTCAAGCGCCGGGGAGGAAGAACATGGCCCAACTGGAAGACAGTCCAAGCGACGGAGTCGTGATTCCGGCCCGCGAGGGGCGCGCCTTCCGGGTTCAAGCCGAGGAGCAGATCGAGATCGTGGCGATCGCCGGGCCGCAGGTCGCCGATATTTGGGCGTTCGCCGAACCGGCGTTGGAAGAGTTCCTGTCGACCGAACACACCCGCTCCTGCCTCGACCGCCTGACACCGCAGGTCGGGCAGGCCTTCTACAGCAACCGGCGCCGGCCCATCCTGGCCCTTGTCGCGGACAGCTCGTCGGGACATCACGATCTCCTGCTTTCGGCATGTGACCGGGAACGCTACAGGCTGCTCGGTCACCACGGCCCCCACCGCACCTGCGCCGACAATCTGCACGAGGCGCTCGCGGTCCTTGATCTGGTGCCGCCCGAGATTCCCGCCCCCGTAAACCTGTTCGAGAGGGTGGCCATCGCCGCCGACGGCAGACTGGAAATCGAGCCCCCGCTGGTCGAGGCCGGCGGGGGCTTGCGACTGCGCGCGGAGATGGACCTTGTCCTGGTCGTTTCCGCCTGCCCGATGGATATCGTCCCGACCAACGGCGCCGACCGGATTCCGAAGCCGGTCGCGGTTCGCCTCGTCGGCCGGGACTGAGCGGGAAGCGCGAGGAGCATGCCGCCTGACGGCGCCGAGCCGCCGCGGCTTGACGGGCGTCGAGCCCCGCGCTCTATAGTTGATCGAGCCGTTTCCCAGCCGGATTGCGTCCGGCAGGTGCACGACATGACCGTGCCAAAGATGGGGCTGGATCCACCATGAGGTGGCTGGACACGTTATATCACGGCTTCGTCGCCATCTTGGCAGTCGGCCTGACGCTGTGCGTGATCCTCGGGGTGATCGGCGTCGTGCTGCACGGACTGCTTGTAACGTTCTTCGACTTTAACCTGCTGCAGTGGATCGGGGGCCTGCTCCAGGCGCTCGGCTAACCGACCTTGCGACCGTAGGTATCCTCCAGGCGCACGATATCGTCCTCTCCGACATAGTCGCCGACCTGAACCTCGATCATGTGCAAGGGCTCGTCGCCCGGATTCTCCAGTCTGTGAACCACGCCTTTGGGAATGTAGGTGGACTGATTCTCTGCGAGCAGTGTTTCCTCTTCGCCGCGGGTCACCTTGGCCGTGCCGCGGACGATCACCCAGTGCTCCGAACGGTGCTTGTGCCTCTGCAGCGACAAGACACCACCGGGTTTCACGACGATCCGCTTGACCCGGAAACGGGTCGCCTCGTCGATATCGTCATAATTGCCCCAGGGCCGATAGACCCGGCGGTGGTGGAGGGCCTCCTTTCGTCCTTCGGCCAGCAGGCGCTCGACGAGGTGCTTTACGTCTCCCGCACGATCGCGCGGAGCCACCATAACGGCATCGGCGGTGGAGACCAGAATCAGGTCGCGCACCCCGAGCGCCGCGATCATCTGGCCGTCGTCGCTGCGCAAATAGCAACCTTCGGCATCCAGCGTCAGCACTTCGCCGATGCGGGCATTGCCGGCATCGTCCTTGTCGGCAAGGTCCCACAGCGCCGTCCAGCCGCCCACGTCGCTCCAGCCGAAGTCGCCGGGCACGACGACCGCCTTGTCGGTATGCTCCATGACCGCGTAGTCGATCGAGTCGGCCGGACAGGCCGCGAAGGCCGGTTCGTCGAGGCGCAGAAAGTCCAGGTCGCCGCCACCGCCCGCCAGAGCCTTCTGGCAGGCGGCGAGGATCTCCGGACGCAGACGGCGAAGCTCGGACAGGTAGGTCCCGACCTCAAGCACGAACATGCCGCTGTTCCAAAGGTGGTCGCCGGCTTGCAGATAGCCTTCGGCCGTATCCCGGTCCGGCTTCTCGACGAACCGGGCAACCCGAAAGACACCGGCGCGATCCGCCAGCTCTTGACCGCATTTGATGTATCCGTAGCCGGTGTCGGCACGGGTCGGCGTGATTCCGAAGGTCGCCAGCGCCCCGGCCCGGGCCGCCCGCCCCGCCCGTTCCATCGCGCTGTCGAATTCGGCGCCCTCCGCGACGACGTGGTCCGACGGCAACAAAGCCATGACGGCGCTGGCTTCGCGCTCGGCAAGATAAAGCGCCGCCACTGCGGCCGCCGGCGCCGTGTTGCGCCCGACCGGCTCCAGGATGATGGCCTGCGGCGTGATTCCGATATCGCGGAGCTGCTCTCCGACGATGAATCTGTGCTCCTCGTTGGCGATGACGATCGGCGGATGGAAGCGGTCCGGATCGCCCACGCGCAACGCGGTTTCCTGGAGCAGGCTGCGGTCGCCGGCGAGTGCCAGGAGCTGCTTCGGGTAGTGGGCACGGGACATCGGCCACAGGCGCGTCCCCGACCCGCCCGACAGGATGACCGGAGTGATCTTGCTCGTCATGGCCTTTATCCTCGTTCCTTGGTCTGGCGCCGAAGCCGGCGGGGCGCCTAGGGTCCCGCCTCCTCCGACCGGCCGTGGCCCAATGGGGCCCGCCGGCCGGCGGCT
>CAZDBC010000316.1:0-4553 GCA_964503295.1 uncultured Kiloniellaceae bacterium
GACGAAACTGCTGATGTCGCCGCCCAGGCGACCGATCTCCTTGACGAAGCGCGAGGAGATGAACTGCTGCCGCTCGGAGGCCATAAGAAAGACTGTCTCGATGTTCGGGTCGAGCCGGGCATTCATTGCCGCCATCTGAAACTCGTACTCGAAATCCGACACCGCGCGCAGCCCCCTGATCAGGAGGGTCGCCCCGACCTCATGGCAAAATTCGATCAAAAGGTTGTCGAACGGACGCACCTCGATCACGGCGCCCGGATTGTCCAGGTGAGCGATCTCGTCGCGCAGCATCTCGACCCGCTCGTCGATCGAAAACAACGGTCCCTTGCCGGCATTGCGGGCCGCGGCGATGATCAGCCGGTCGACCACCTTCGCCGCACGGCTGATGATATCCATGTGCCCCGAGGTGATCGGGTCGAAGGTGCCGGGATAGACCCCGACCAGCGGCTGGTTATCCGGCATGGCCCTGCTCCCGGCTGGCGTTGAATTGCTGCGACCCATCGCCGCGTTCCCCCCTCGGGCCCCCCGCAGTCGCGAGCGCCAAAGATTGGCATGCCGGATTTGAAGCACGCAACGGCGGGGTGGGCGTCACGTGGCCGAGCCGGAATCATCCGGCGTGCCGCCCGAAGTCTCGGCCGATGCGCCGGCGGCGACCTCCTCGGCAACCTCCTCGTCGTCTTCGAGGCGTGCGACGGAGACCACTTTCTCGTCCGGACCGACACGAAAAAGCGTGACGCCGCGCGTTGTTCGGCCCGCGATACGTACGTCGTGTACCGGCGAACGAATGAGCTGGCCGCGATCGGTCACCAGCATGATCTGATCGTTGGCGTCGATCGGGAAAGCCGCGACCACGGTCGACGGCAGTTCAGCGGAGCCCCGGTTGAGGTCCATGTTGCCGATGCCGATCCCGCCGCGTGAGGTGGTGCGGTACTCGTAGGCGGAGGTGCGCTTTCCGAAACCATCCGCCGAGACGGACAGAATGAACTGCTCCCTGGCGGCCAACTTGGCGATTCGCTCTTCGGGGAGCTCGGTCGCCGGAACATCGGCAGCATAGTCGCCGTTGTCGAGCTCCAGGTTTTCGGCCCGGCGGCGCGCGCTGGCGTAGCGCAGATAGGCCGTGCGCTCCTCGACGTCGGCGTCGCTTTGCTGAAGCATCGACATCGAGATAACCTCGTCGCCGTCGGCAAGCTGGATGCCGCGCACGCCGGTCGATGTCCGGCCGCTGAACACCCGGACATCGCCGACCGGGAAGCGAATGCACTTGCCCTTTCGCGTGGCCAGCAGCACGTCCTCGTCCTCGGTGCAGACGCGCACGCTGATCAGCCGAGCGCCCTCCTCCTCCAGCTTCATCGCGATCTTTCCGTTGGCCATGACATGGGTGAAATCGGAGAGCCGGTTGCGTCGCACGCTGCCCTTGTTGGTTGCGAACATGACGAACATCTGGTCCCAGCTCGCCTCGTCCTCCGGCATGGCCATCAGGGTCGTGATCGTCTCGTCAGGGGCCAACGGAAGCAGGTTGACGAGGGCCTTGCCGCGCGCCTGCGGCGTTCCGATCGGCAGGCGATAGACCTTCAGCTTGTAGACCATCCCGCGCGAGGAGAAGAAGAGCACGGGCGTGTGCGTATCGCAGATGAAGACCTGGCTGACGAAGTCCTCCGCGCGCGTGGTCATCCCCGCGCGCCCCTTGCCGCCGCGCCGCTGCGCCCGATAGGCGGTCAGCGGGACCCGCTTCACGTAGCCGGCGTGGCTGAACGTCACGACCATGGCCTCGCGTTCGATGAGGTCCTCGTCCTCCTGCTCCAGTCCGGATTCCACGATCTCCGTAAGGCGCGGGGTGGCGTAGCGCTCCTTGATCGACAACAGATCATCGCGCATCACGCCCATCAGGCGCTCGCGTGATTCGAGAATGGCCAGGAACTCCTTGATCTGCGCGGCAAGCTGCTCAAGCTCTTCGGCGATCTTGTCACGCTCCAGCCCAGTCAGGCGCTGCAGGCGCAGGTCGAGGATGCCCCGCGCCTGTGTCTCGGAAAGCCGATAGGTGCCGTCCTCGGCCACCGCGCGTCCCGGCTCGTCGATCAGAGCGATCAGCGGCGCGACGTCCCCGGCCGGCCAGCTCCGTGCAATCAGGGCCTCGCGCGCGGCCACCGGATCGGGCGCGCGGCGGATCAGCGCGATGACGTCGTCGATGTTCGCGACAGCGATGGCAAGACCGATCAGCAGATGCGTGCGGTCGCGCGCCTTGCCGAGATCGAAGATCGTGCGCCTGGTGATCACCTCCTCGCGGAAGCGCACGAAGGCCGCAATGATCTCCTTGAGATCCATCAGCTCCGGGCGACCGCCGTTCAGCGCGAGCATGTTGCAGCCGAAAGAGCTCTGGAGCGGGGTATGGCGATAGAGCTGGTTGAGCACGACCTCGGGCGTGGCTTCGCGGCGCAACTCGATCACGATGCGCAGGCCATGCCGGTCGCTCTCGTCGCGCAGGTCCGAGATGCCTTCCACGCTGCGATCGCGGACGGTCTCGGCGATCCGCTCGATGAGACGCGCCTTGTTGGTCTGATAGGGGATCTCGGAGACAGCGATCGCCTGACGCTCGCGCCCGATATCCTCGATCGTCGTCTTGGCCCGCATGCGCAGCGATCCGCGCCCGGTGTGATAGGCATCGCGAATGCCTGTGCGCCCGAGGATGATGCCGCCGGTCGGGAAATCCGGGCCCGGCATGAGCTCGAGGAGCTCGTCGATGGTGATGTCCGGGCGCTCGATGTAGGCGCAGCAGCAGTCGATCACCTCGCCGAGGTTGTGCGGCGGAATGTTGGTCGCCATGCCGACGGCAATGCCCCCCGCGCCATTGACCAGAAGATTGGGGAAGGCGGCGGGTAGGACGACCGGTTCCTGGGCCGATTCGTCGTAATTGTCCTGAAAGTCGACGGTGTCGCGGTCGATGTCGGCGAGCAGCGCCTCGCTGGCGACGCGGGCAAGACGAGCCTCGGTGTAGCGCATGGCCGCCGGGGGATCACCGTCCATCGAGCCGAAGTTGCCCTGCCCGTCGATCAGCGGTACGCGCATGGAGAAGTCCTGCGCCATGCGCACCATGGCGTCGTAGATCGCGCTGTCGCCATGGGGATGGTACTGGCCCATGACGTCGCCGACCGCGCGCGCCGACTTGCGGTAGGGCCGGTTCCAGTCGTAGCCCGACTCGCGCATCGTGAAGAGGATGCGGCGGTGCACCGGCTTGAGACCGTCGCGCACGTCGGGCAGCGCGCGTGAGACGATCACGCTCATGGCGTAGTCGAGGTAGGAGCGCTTCATCTCCTCCTCGATCGTCACAGGCGTAATGTCGAAGGCGCCCGGCCCTCCGGCCCCGGGCGAGCCGGGCGGATCGTCCGGCGGTGGCGTGGTGGTGTCGCTCAAGATCGTTCCTATCGGAAAGCCGGCCTGCTGGAGCCCTGTTCTGGGCCTGAAGGTGGACCGGCGAGCCGCGCGGGCGCTGTGCTGTCGAGGTGGAAACCCGGTCTCGGCCGCAGCGGCGAAAGGCGACCGAATTCCCTGATTTGTTTAGCAGATCGGCGCCGCGGCGGCAACTGTCCTGGCCGCTCTTCACGCCCGAATAGGGGTCCGTTTCTTTCCTGTTATCAGATAGTTACGCCCCCGACGCGAAAAGCGACCGGCCAGGACGGACCGGCCCCGAATCCGGTCCGTCATGCGGCGCTGGCCTTCTCTCGGAAAAGTCGTCATACTCACCCGGTTTCTACCATAACGTGTTTTTGTCATTATTTTTACGTAACGGGTCAATGCTGCGCGGCGATGCGGTGACCTGCGCTGCCGGTCGAACCGGTGACAACGAGACTCTCGGGCAAGTGCCATGATCTGCGATTACCGATACCGCGACGACATTGCGTCGATGAGCGCAGACCCCGCCGGACCGCCTTTTGTGGGGACGGAAATCGGCTTCGAGGACTGCCATCCCCCGATCCGCGAGGTCCACGCCTACTGGCGCGCCAAGCAGGCCCTGGCCGGCGGTCCGCCCGCCCTGCCGCGCAAGGCTGACATACAGCCGTGGGAGATCAAGGCGCACCTCGGCCGGATCAATTTGATCGACGTCCTCCACGAACCGGAGGATTTCGTCTATCGCCTCTACGGCAGCGCCTTCACGGGTCTTGTGCGACAGGAGTTGAACGGGCGCAGCGTGCTTGCCGTGCGTCCGGCAAGCTACGCCCGCTTGCTGCTCGCCCACTTTCGCGAGGCCCGGGACCGCGCCGAACCGATGATCCATGTCGTCAGGGTCAAAGTCGACGACATCGCCCTGGACTACCAGCGGCTTTGCCTGCCCCTGTCCCGCGCCGGCGGGACGCGTGCCGATTTTCTCCTGACCTACGGCGTCGCCGGCAATTGGGACGGCCTGATCTTCGAGCAGCACTGCCTGCAGAGCAGCGGCCAGGCTTAGAGAGGCGTCAGCCGATCCGCGCCGTTCAGAACGGGATCTCGTCGTCCAGATCGTCGGCCGGACCGCGGCCGCCGCCCGGCCCGGGGCGGCCGCCATCGTAATCCGGCGCGCC
>CAZDBC010000317.1:0-3741 GCA_964503295.1 uncultured Kiloniellaceae bacterium
CCCTTCGTCTTCGGCCGCGGCGGCGAGGAGGCGCTCAACCTGGTCGAGGCCGGCGTACGATTCCGCGTCGTGCCCGGAATCTCGGCGGGAATCGGCGCGCTCGCCTATGCCGGCATTCCGCTGACGCACCGGGATGTCAACGCCTCGGTCGCCTTCGTCACCGGCCACGGCGCGAGCGGCGACGTGCCCGACGGCATCGACTGGCCGGCGCTGGCCCGCGGCTGCCCGGTGCTGGTGTTCTACATGGCCCTGAAGCACCTGGGGATCATCCGGACCCGCCTGCTCGACGCCGGGCGCGGCGCGACCGAGCCGCTCGCCGTGATCAGCAAGGCGAGCACCGAAGGCCAGGCGGTGCTGGAGACGAGCCTCGGGAGCTGCGTCGAGGAGGCCGCCGGCGCCGGCATCGAGGCGCCGGCGATCATCGTGCTCGGCGAGGTGGTGCGCCTGCGTGCCGGGCTCGACTGGCTGGGCGCGCTCGCCGGTCGCGCCCTCGACGCCGATCCCCTGGCCGCGCGCCGGCACAGCGATGCCGGCTGAGCCGGCGACGACGGCAAGAGGCCTGGTGGTCGCCGCCCCAGCCTCGGGCAGCGGCAAGACCACGGTGACCCTGGGCGTCCTTCGCGCCCTCGCCGCGCGCGGGGCGGCCGTCGCCTCGGCCAAGGCCGGCCCCGACTACATAGACCCGGGCTTCCACGCCGCCGCGAGCGGCCGGCCCTGCATCAACCTCGATCCCTGGGCGATGACGGGAGAGACCTTGCGCGCGCGCGCGGCGCGCGCGGCCGAGGGCGCCGGACTGTTGATCGTCGAAGGCGTCATGGGGCTTTTCGACGGGGCCGCCGACGGGCGCGGCGCGACCGCCGACCTCGCCGCCGCGCTCGATCTGCCCGTGGTGCTGGTGGTCGACGTGGCCGGCCAGGGCGCAAGCGTCGCCGCGCTGGTCGAAGGGTTTCGCCATTACCGGCGCGAGGTCGCGCTTGCCGGCGTGGTCTGCAACCGCGTCGCGGGCGCGCGCCACGCCGACATTCTGGCGCGCGCGCTGGCGCCGCTCGACGTCGCCCTGCTCGGCTGTCTGCCGCGCGACGCGGAGCTCGCCCTGCCCGCGCGGCACCTGGGCCTGGTGCCGGCGCAAGAGCACGTTGCGCTCGAGGGCTTTCTCGAGCGCACCGCCGCGGCGGTTTTCGGGCATCTCGACCTCGAGGCTCTGACCGCGTTGGCGCGGCCGCTGCCGGCCACGCCGGAGGTGGCGCCGGAGCCGCCGCTCACCCTCGGCCAGCGCATCGCCCTGGCACGCGACGACGCCTTCGGCTTCGCCTATCCCCACCTGCTCGACGACTGGCGGCGCGCGGGCGTCGAGGTCCGCCCTTTCTCGCCGCTCGCCGACGAGGCGCCGGCGGCGGACTGCGACGCGGTCTTCCTGCCCGGCGGCTATCCGGAGCTGCACGCCGGCCGGCTCGCCGGCAACCGGTGCTTTCTCGACGGCTTGCGCGCCGCGGCCGACCGCGGAGCCCTTGTCTATGGCGAGTGCGGCGGCTACATGGTCCTCGGCGAGGGCCTCACCGACGGGAATGGCGAACGTCACCGCATGGCCGGCCTGCTGCCGCTCGAGACCAGCTTCGCCGAACGGCACCTGCAGCTCGGCTACCGCCGGTTGAGGCTGGTCGCGGACTGCCCGCTTGGTCGCGCCGGCGCGGTCTGGGCCGGGCACGAATTCCACCACGCGACGGTCCTGCGCGAGGAAGGCGCAGAGCCGCTTTTCGGCTGCGCCGACGCGCAGGGGCGCCAACTCCCTGCCGCCGGTCTTGCCGTCGGCAAGGTCTGCGGCTCCTTCATGCATCTGATCGAACGCGCCTAAACCGATCGGCCCGAGAATGGCAACGTCCCGCAACGTCCTGCTCTGCGACCTCGACGGCACTCTGGTCGATTCCGCGCCCGACCTGGAGACTGCGCTCAACCACCTGCTGGACGAAGTCGGACGGCCGCACCTGCCGCGCGGGACGGTCACCGAGTTGGTCGGCGACGGCGCCAAGGTGATGATCGAGCGCGGCTTCGCCCTGACCGGGCCGGCGGTCGAACCCGAAAGTCTGCCAAGCCTGGTCGCGCGCTACGTCGAGATCTACGACGCCATTTCGACCGTGGAGACGCGGCCCTATCCCCATGCCGTCGAGGTCTTGAGCGCCCTGCGCGATGGAGGCTGGCGGCTGGCGGTGTGCACCAACAAGCTCGAAAGCCTCAGCCGCCGCATCCTGGAGGGGCTGGGGATCGACGGCCTGTTCGACGCTGTCGCCGGCGGCGACAGCTATCCCGTGCGCAAGCCGGATCCAGGCCATGTCATGCATCTTCTGGCCGAGCTCGGCGCCGCCCCGGAGCAGGCGGTCATGCTCGGCGACAGCCGCAACGACTTCCTGGCCGGCCGCGAGGCCGGGCTGCCGGTGGTGCTGGTCTCCTTCGGCTACGGCAAGGGGCTGGTGCCGGGCCTCGGCGCCGAACGGGTGATCGACAGCTACCTGGAGCTGCCCGGGGCCCTCGCCGGCCTGCCGGCGACGGCGCTCAGATCGGCTGATCCTGCGGCAGGATCATGAGGCGCGGAATGGCGACGTGGGCCGGCTGTTCCGCCACGTAGACGATCTGCCGGGCGATGTCGGCCGGGGTCAGCGGCCGCGCGACACCGAGAGCCTCCTTCGGATGCACGGCCATGTCGCGATGCAGTTCGGTCATGACCAGACCGGGCTCGATGCAGGTGATCTTGACGCCGGTGCCGGCCAGCTCCAGGCGCAGCGCTTCCGACAGCGCCTCGATGGCATGCTTGGTGCCGGCGTAAGCGCCCGCGGTCGGGCGCACCTTGGTGCCGAGCACGCTCGAGGTGTTGATCAGGTGGCCGGCGTTCTGCCGCTTGAAGTGGCGCAGCGCGACGTAGGCGAGGCGATAGGCTGCCTCGACGTTGACCCGCACCATGGCGCACACGGCATCGACATCGATCTCCTCGACGGTGCCCGTCGCGATCACGCCAGCGTTGTTGACGCAGAGATCGAGCGCGCCGTGGACCCGCAGGGCCTCCTCGATCAGCGCGCGCGGCAGGTCCGGATCGGCGATGTCGCCGACCAGGCTCGCGCAGTGCGGCAGCTGCCGCGCGATCTCGCTCAGCCTGTCCGGGTTGCGCCCGGCGATCAGCAGGCGCATGCCTTTCTCGGACAGCGCCTCAGCGGTTGCCAGGCCGATGCCGCTGGTGGCGCCGGTGACCAGCGCGACCTTTCCTTCGAGACTCAAGAAATGCCCCCAATGACCAACGTCGAGTGTCGCGCCGCCGGCTCAGAGCGTCGGGACCGACAGACTGCGCGCCTCGATCAGGTGGACGCGGAACCCGCCGAAGGTCCGCCGCTCGCCCTCGATGCGCACCGGCACGTGCGGCCCCTCCGGCACGGCCGGCGCCAAGAAGACCGTCACCTTGGTCGGCAGGCGGTCGGCATCGCGCCGGCCGCCTTCCCAGAAACCGGTGACCTGGACCAGCTCCAGCTCGCACCTGCGCGCCGGACCGGCATAGCTCGAATAATCGTTCGGCGCCAGTTCGACCTCCCCCGCGTCGGCCGAAGTCAGGTCGAAACGCCGGCGGCCGTCGAAGACCGCAATCTCGGCGTCGCAGCTGCCAGCCACGCGCAGCCGCTCTATGATCGCCATCGAGGAGCTCAGGGGGTCCAGCGTGTCGCGCTGCAGCAGGTGCAGCTCACCCACGCGGCGGCCCGCTTC
>CAZDBC010000317.1:3751-4546 GCA_964503295.1 uncultured Kiloniellaceae bacterium
GCGTGTCGCGCTGCAGCCACTCGGGCACGACGTCGCGTTCATCCTCCTCGGGCGGCGGCTCGGCGCGCACCGTCTTGGCCTCGCCCGGACCGTAGATGATCTCGACCGAGCGGGGATCGCGCTCCTGCCAGCGGGCGGCGGTCTTGAAGCGGTCGGGGCTCAGCTTCGCCGCGCCGTCGGCACCGCTCACCTCCGAGGTCAGCCAGAAGTCGAACAGCCGGGCAATGAAGCCGTCGGTGCGGGCCTCCAACTGCGCCTGGTAGCGGCCGGCCGAGCGGGCCAGCCGGGCATCGAGCGAGAGCGCGTGGAAGCCGCCGGCGTAGACGTGGTAGGCGAGCGACACGCCCTTAGGCTCCGGCTCGGCGCCCGCGGGCGCGGCGACCGTCAGGCTCGCGCCCACCGCGAGCGCGGCCAATCCGCGGGCCGCCGGCCGAACGTCGAATGTAGCCATCACTTTGCGCCCTCCCTTGGCACAGGTGCGCCCGCCAGCCACGCGAGCCACTCTAGCTGGTCATGACATGGCGTGCCAGGCGCGCTCGTCCAGGGGCGCCGGCGACAGCGGTACGCAACACCTCCGCTCAGAGCGCATCGCGGAGCACGACGCGCACAGGCTGGTGGTCCGACGCGGCGGTCTCCTGGTCGACCTCGACTCTCTCCAGGCGCGCGCCGAGGTCCGGGGTCACGAAGACATAGTCGCGGCAGTGCGGCCCTTCGGCCCACTGCTCTCGGTCGAAAACGCCGCAGGTCGCGGCATGCGGGCGGACACCGTGACGGACGGTCCAGGCGTCCTGAAGC
>CAZDBC010000318.1:0-4546 GCA_964503295.1 uncultured Kiloniellaceae bacterium
CGCCGGTTTTCGAAGCAGGAAACGAGGGCAAAGGGGTGCTGACCACGGAGGCGCCGGAAACGCCAGGGACGGCCGCCAGGCCGCGCACGGTCATCGCCGACCCGGCCGACTTGCGCCGACGGGCGCGCGACGGGCGCTTCGCCGAGCAGACCAGCGGCCACTGCCCCAGCTACCTGCAGGGCAACCTCGCGATCCTGCCGGGCGCGCTGGCCGACAGCTTCCTGCGCTACTGCGTGCGCAATCCCAAACCTTGCCCGCTGCTGGCGGTCGGCGAGCCGGGTGATCCCCGCCTGCCGGCGCTCGGCGCCGATCTAGACGTGCGCCACGACCTGCCGCGCTACCGCGTCTACCGCGACGGCCGCCACGCCGACACAGTGACCGACATCGGCGCGCTGTGGCGCGACGACTTCGTCGCCTTCGTGATCGGCTGTTCCTTCTCCTTCGAGGACGCGCTCGTGCGCGCCGGCATACCCGTGCGCCACATCGACGCCGGGCGCAACGTGCCCATGTTCGTGACCTGCCTGCAGACACGCACGGCGCCGCCCTTCGGCGGGCCGCTGGTGGTCACCTTGCGCGCTTTCCGCCCGGCCGATGCCATCCGTGCGATCATCCTCTCGGAGCGCTTCCCGGCCGCCCATGGCGCGCCGGTCCACATCGGCGATCCTGCGACGATCGGCGTCGGCGACCTCAGCGCGCCGGACTTCGGCGACCCGGCCGAGGTCGAGACGGGCGACGTCTGCGTGTTCTGGGCCTGCGGGGTGACGCCGCAGATGGCGATCCGCGCGGCCCGGCCCGAGATCGCGATCACGCACGATCCCGGTCACATGCTGGTGACCGACATCCCGGCCGAACGGGCCAACATCGAAGGCTGAGCGGCATCGGGAAAGCGAGGGAAACAGGGCCCTCGAACAACCAGTTGACTCAAAGGCAAGGGAGACAAAGCGTCATGAAGCACTCACTGAAAAACCTGCTCTGCGTCACCGCGGTCGCGGCCGCCCTGCCGGCCGCGGCGCTGGCCCAGGACCTGGAGCCGACCACCCTGTCGGTGGTCGGAAGCTGGAGCGGCCTGCCGCTGCACAAGCAGTACGAATCGCCGTTCTGGACCGAGCATCTGCCCGCCGCCTCGAACGGCGCGATCGAGGTCAGCATGACCACTTTCGACCAGATGGGCGTCAAGGGCGGCGACGTTTACCGCCTGCTCGGCGACGGGGTGTTCGACGTCGGCATGACGGTCGCCGACTACACGGTCGGCGATGCGCCCGAGCTGGAAGGCCTCGACGTGCCGCTGGTCGCGACCGAGGCGGCCGAGGCGCGCGAGATGGTCGAGGCCGCCCGGCCGATGGTCGAGGACATCATGCGCGAGCGTTTCAACGCCAAGCTGCTGGCGATCGCGCCCTACCCGCCGCAGGTCGTGTTCTGCAACGCCGAAATCGCCGGCCTGGAAGACCTCAAGGGCAAGAAGGTGCGCGGCTCCGGCCGCATGACGACGAAGTTCCTCGAGGCGCTCGGCGCCGAGGGCATCAACGTCGGCTTCTCCGAGGTGCCGGGCGCGCTGGAGCGCGGGGTTATCGACTGCGCCATCACCGGCTCCGGCTCGGGCTACAGCGCCGGCTGGTGGGAGTCCTCGACTCATCTCATGACCCTGCCGCTGGGCGGCTGGGACGCCGTCGTCACCGCGATGAACCTCGACAAGTGGGAAAGCCTGCCGGCCGAGACCCAGCGCTTCCTGCAGGAGCAGATCGCCGAGCACTTCGAGGCCCCGGCCTGGAACGCGGCCGCCGGCGCGCTGGAGAACGACATCGCCTGCCTGACCGGCAAGGGTGACTGCCCGGCCGGCGAGCCGGCCGACATGGTCCTGGTCGAGCCCTCGCAGGAGGACTTCGAGCTGGCCAAGAGCGTGCTGCTCGAGACCGTGCTGCCCGACTGGGCCGAGCGCGCGGGCAGCGAATGGGCCAAGCGCTGGAACGCCAGCGTCGGCGAGACGGTCGGCGTCCAGCTGCCGATCGAGTAGGGCCCGCGAGACAGCGACGGCGCGGCACGCGGCGATGACACGGCAGGTCATCAGCGCCGCGGCCGCGCTGCGCCGCGTCAACCGCGCCCTGGCGGTGCTGATCGGGCTCGGCCTGCTCGCCACCGGGCTGATGATCCTGGCCGAGATCGTCCTGCGCCAGACCCCGCTCGGCGGCTTCGGCGGCTCCGACGAGATCTCCGGCTACGTCATGGCCGCCTTCGCGACCTGGGGCTTCTCCTACGCCCTGCTCGAGCGCGCGCACGTGCGCATCGACCTGCTGCAGCGCCGCCTGCCGGGCGTCGGGCGCGCGTTCCTCGACCTGCTCGCCCTGTCCAGTCTGGCGGCAACGGCGGGCGTCGTCGCCTGGTCGTCCTACGACGTGCTCGCCAAGACCCTGGCCCGCGGCTCGCGCGCCAACACGCCGCTCGAAACGCCCTTGTGGATCCCCCAGTCGATCTGGTTCGCCGGCTGGGTCTGGTTCGCGCTGACCGCGAGCCTCCTGCTGATCTGCCTTGTCGCGCTCCTGCTCGCACGCCGCCTCGAGGCGGCCGAGGCGCTGGCCGGCACCCGCTCGGAGCTGGAGACCGCCGAATGATCTGGTCCACCGGCGGCGGCCTGCTCGTCCTGCTTGCCCTCTCGCTGCCGGTCGGCGTGGTCCTCTTCATGCTCGGCCTGGGCGTCGACATCTTCTATTCGCCCTTCCCCCTCATCCGCGGCCTGGGTCAGATCGTTTGGTCATCGTCGGACAGCTCGCTGCTGATCGCCATTCCCTTCTTCGTGCTGCTCGGCGAGGTCCTGGTGCGCGCCGGCATCGCGGAGCGAACCTACCGCGCGCTCGACGCCTGGCTGTCGTGGCTGCCCGGCGGCCTGATCCACGCCAACATCGGCACCGCAACACTGTTCTCCGCGACGTCCGGCTC
This sequence comes from uncultured Kiloniellaceae bacterium, assembly GCA_964503295.1. Taxonomy (GTDB): domain Bacteria; phylum Pseudomonadota; class Alphaproteobacteria; order Kiloniellales; family Kiloniellaceae; genus CAZDBC01. Next base: position 2,932 of record CAZDBC010000318.1, read on the forward strand.
GTCGGTTGCAACCGCCGCGACGGTCGCCACGGTCGCCATGCCGCAGGCCGACAAACTCGGCTACGACCCGCGGCTCTTTTCCGGCGCAATTGCCGCCGGCGGCACGCTCGGAATCCTGATCCCGCCCTCGATCAACCTCATCGTCTACGGCTTCCTGACCGAGACCTCGATCCCGCGCCTGTTCCTGGCCGGCCTGGTGCCGGGACTGCTGACCGCACTCGCCTTCATGGCGATCACCGCGGCCATCTGCAGCGTCCGCCCCGCGCTCGGCGGCCAGTCGCGCGGCTTCGACTGGTCCGAGCGGCTGCGCGGCCTGACGGCCCTGATCCCGATCGTCCTGCTGTTCGGTGTCATCGTCGGCTCGATCTACCGCGGCTGGGCGACGCCCACCGAGGCGGCGGCGCTCGGCGTCGCCATGGCGTTCCTGATCGCCGCCGGACACCGCGCCGTGACGCTCGACATGGTGGTCGAGGCGCTGCTCGGCACGGTGCGCGTCACGGCGATGATCATGTTCGTCATCGTCGGCGCCTACTTCTTGAACTACACCCTGGCCTCGGCCGGCCTGGGCAACGAGCTGCGCAGCCTGCTCGAAGGGCTCGACCTCGGCCGGACCGGAACCCTGCTCGCCATCGTGCTGCTCTACATCGTGCTCGGCTTCTTCATCGAGACGCTGTCGCTCATGGTCGCCACCATCCCGATCGTGGTGCCGCTGGTGCTCGACCTCGGCTTCGACAGCGTCTGGTTCGGCATCCTGCTGATCATGCTGATCGAGATGGCGTTGATCACGCCGCCGGTCGGTCTCAACCTCTACGTCGTGCAGGGCGCGCGCCGCGGCGGCAGCCTGTCGCAGGTGATGATCGGCGCGGTTCCCTACGTCTGCGCGATGCTGATGATGATCGTCCTGCTCATCCTCTTTCCCGACATCGCGCTGTTCCTGGGCCGGGCCCTGTGACCGGCGCGCGTGCGTGCGAGGAGACGCCATGCCCCTCGAGATGACCTTCCGCAACGAAGCGGACGGCTGGCCGCTCCGGATCGGGCTGCACCGGGCCGTGATCGCCGGCTGGACCGCGCGCGACCGCGCCGCGGTCGACCATCACATCGCGGAGCTGGCCGAGCTCGGCGTGCCGCCGCCCTCGCGCGTGCCGCTCTACTACCGCGTCGCCGCTTCGCTGCTGACCCAGGCCGAGGTCATCCAGGTCGTGGGCGAGGACAGCTCGGGCGAGGTCGAGCCGCTGCTGCTCGACGACGGCGAGACGCTCTGGCTCGGCCTGGCCTCGGACCACACCGACCGCGAGCTGGAGCGCCACTCGGTCGCCTTCGCCAAGCAGGCCTGCGCCAAGCCGGTCGCGCCGGGCGTCTGGCGTTTCGCCGAGGTCGCCGGCCATCTCGACCGCCTGCTGCTGCGCGCCTGGCTGCGCCGGCACGAAGGCGACGACTGGACGCCCTACCAGGACGGCAGCCTGGCCGCAATCCGCCCGCTGCCCGAACTGGTCGCCGGCGCGCCGGACGCGGCGGGCCCCGAACGCCTGGGCGCCGGCACGGCCATGCTTTGTGGCACCCTCGGCGTCCTCTCGGGCGGCGTGCGCGCAACGCCCGAATTCCGCATGGAGCTGGA
>CAZDBC010000319.1:0-4527 GCA_964503295.1 uncultured Kiloniellaceae bacterium
GACTTGCGAACCCGCGTCGAGATCAGGAGCTGCACCGGGGTGGGCCCGGACTGGCGCAGGTTGATCGGGACCTTGCGGTCGGACTGGTCAACAGAATGCTCGTAGTTCTTCATGGTCTCGTATCCTCACCCCGGAGGGACCTCAGTCCCTAGGCGCCATCGAAAAAGGCCGACCGCCGGCCAAAGGCCGGCGGATCGTTCTCACGGGGCGGAGAATGACGCTTCGTCCGGCGCCGGGAATTGGTCTTTGCGACCTCCGGTCGCCGGATTGCGACTTCGGGCGCCTTCTAAACCCCTAGTCGAGACGCTGGAGGAGATTGCCGACCTCGGTGTCGAAGTTGAACGCCATGACCAGCCAGTTGCCCTCGCCCCGGGCAAAGATCATGGAGACGTACATGAAGCGCCGGTCGCCGTAGTAGATCGAATAGACCCGCTGCGCCATGGAGGTGCCGAGCTGCCGGTCTTGCAGCAGGTCGCTGTAGACCACCCGCCGGTCCCCGACCCAGGCGCGAAATTCGTCGAGCAGGGCCCGGATCTGGTCGTCGCGGTCGTCGATCGCGCCGAGCAGGAGCAGCTCAAGCTGGTCGTAGTCGGCCGCCGCCAGGGTGTCGAGCACGCGCTCCGACCAGGCATCGGGCGTGGAGATCGTTTTTGGGGCTTCGGCAGCCGTCGCGGCCGAGATGAAGGCTGCCGGCGTCGTGCCGGCAAGTGCCAGGCATAGGGCCAAAACGAATGCTCTCATTGCGTCTCTCTCCTCCGTTGCGCCGTTCCCGAGACGAGCGATGCCGGGCTCGGGGTCCATCGGCTCGAGACCATAACCGCCCTTGTCGCGCGCGTCGCGGCGGGCCGCAAGTCGAACGCCTCTCGGTCTGGCCGCCGTGCCGGCACCCTTCAGGGCAGGCCGAAGGCCCGTGCTGCGGCCTCGTCGGGCACCAGCAGGCCGATCAGGGTCACGATGGTCCCGCTGTCGTCGGCGAAGGGAAAGACGCCGCGCTGGCATTTCAGGTAGGCCCGGTCCGGGCGCGGCACGTGGGCACGCCAGAAGATCGGCTCCCGGCGGGTCACCACCTCGCGGTAGCAGTGCTCGATGTCCGCGCCCGACTCGGGGCCGTAGGCTTCGCGCGGCGACATGCCGGTCGAATCCTGGCCGACCAGCTCGACGTTGCGCGTTCCGGTCAGACGGAATTTGAAGGTCAATCCGTCCAACGGCCCGGTGACGTCGACCACGAACAGCCAGGCGAGGCAGGGACGCGGCACCTGCATGACGTCGAACAGGGAGCGGTGCGGAACCCCCTCGGCGGCCAGGTTCCGATAATAGTCCAAGAACTTCTCAAGAGGTGAGCCCGGTCTGATCTTGCGCGCCGGAATCTCTACTATCCTGTCAATTCTGAACCCGGTCTCCCCCATGCGAATCGTCCCGGCAACTCTATAGTCTTTTCACGTTATCGAAGAAATACCGCCGGCGCCACCGCGAACGGACGCCGGCCGGGACCGAGATGACCGGCGTGGCGCCGCCGACTAAGCTTCCCTCGCCGCGCAGCGGCTGGATCACATCAAGGGGGAAGGTAACCGGGGATGAGTGACGAAAGGGTGACGGAAAGCTTCGAGCTCTATGCCGACCAGATCGACTGGCTGAAACGGATGGTCGAAGCCTATGACCTGTCAGACGCGAGCAAGGCGCTGCGCTGCCTGATCAACCATGCCAGGGAGGATGCCGACCCGGCCGAGGTCTTCGAGACCATTCGCTGCAGCCACTGTTGAAGGGCGCGACGGCGCCGGCCCGAAAAGGCGACGGCCCCGCGCGGGCGGTAGGCGCCGCGCCGGGGCCGTTCGAAAGCGGCGCGGCCGGGCTTGGCCGCGCGCTAAGCGCTGCGCGCTACTTCGCGGCGGCGTAGAGCTCGGCGACATACTCCCAGTTGACCAGGTTGTCGACGAAGGCCTTGAGGTAGTCGGGCCGCTTGTTGCGGTAGTCAATGTAGTAGGAGTGTTCCCAGACGTCGCAGCCGAGCAGCGGGATCTGGCCGTGCACCAGCGGGTTCTCGCCGTTCGGCGTCTTGGTCACGACCAGCTTGCCGTTGTCCATGGCGAGCCAGCACCAGCCGGAGCCGAACTGCCCGACGCCGGCCTCGACGAAGGCGGACTTGAAGTCCTCGACGCTGCCCAGGTCCTGCTTGATGTGCTTTTCCAGCTCGCCCGGAATGTTGCCGCCGCCGTTTGGCTTCATCCACTTCCAGAAGTGGGTGTGATTGTAGTGCTGGGCGGCGTTGTTGAACAGCGCGGTCAGGTTGGACTTGCCATAGGAGCCCTTGACGACGCCTTCCAGGGACTTGCCCTCCAGGCCGCTGCCCTGGATCAGCTCGTTGCTCTTGGTGACGTAGGCCTGATGGTGCTTGTCGTGGTGGTACTCGAGCGTCTCGGCCGACATGTAGGGGGCAAGGGCACCCTTTTCGTAGGGAAGCGGGGGAAGTTCGAATGTCATTGCTGTCCTCCTGCAGGCAAGTCGCGGGCCTGTCTAACATTTAGATCCGGCCATCGATAGCGCAAAGCGCGCGGCCCGGCCAGCCGCCAGGCAGTGCCTGCGGCTGGCGGGCCGTTGCCCCCGTCAACGCGAAAAGAGGAGCCGCGTTCCCCCGGACCGGGTGTCGTGCGGTTCAGGCCGGAGCGGCCGCTTTTCGGCCTGCCGGCGCAGCCTGCGCCACTTCCCAGCCGATCATCGCCAGCTTGCGCCCCGTCCCCCAGCGGTAGCCGCTCACCAGCCCCGATTTCTGGATCACCCGGTGGCAGGGGATCAGGTACGAGATTGTGTTGGTGGCGTTGGCCCGGCCCACGGCACGGGCGACCTGTCCGCCCTCCGGGTAGCCGAGGCGCCGGGCGATGTCGGCGTAGCTGGTCAGGCAGCCCGGCGGCACGGTGAGCAGCGCCTCCCAGACCTTGAGCTGGAACGGCGTGCCGCGCAGCAGCAGCTTCAGCGGCCCGCGCTCGGCTGCCTCGCCGCTCTTGTCGCCGCGGAAGATGCGCGCCGCGAAGCTGGCGGTGCCGGGCTGGTCGGCGATGAAGCGTGCCGCGGCCCAGTCGCGCCGCAGTTCGGCCAGGGTGCCGGCACGATCGCCCTGGACCACGAAGCCCAGCCCGCAGACGCCGCGCTCGGTGACCATCAGCAGGCATTCGCCGAACGGGGAGGGGTGAAAGCCGTAGCGGATCTCGAGTCCGTGTCCTTTCAGCTTATATTCGCCCGGCGTCATGGCCTCATAGGTCACGAAGAGGTCGTGCAGGCGCCCCGGCCCCGACAGGCCGGCCTCGTAGGCGGCATCGAGCACGCTGGCCGATTCGGCGAGCACCCGCTTGGCCTCGCCCAAGGTCAGGTACTGCAGGAAGCGCTTCGGGCTGATCCCGACCCAGCGGCTGAACAGGCGCTGGAAGTGGTACTCGCTGAGGCCCACATGGCGGGCGATCTCGCCCAGCGACGGCTGGTTCTGGACATGCGCCGCCAGATAGTCGAGAGCGGCCTCCATGCGCAGGGCTTCGCGCCCGTCGAGCGGCGCCAAGGTGCGCCCCTCGACCTCCTCGACATGCGCCGTCGCGGACGGGCCGGGTGCGGTATCCGATATCTGATCCATTGCGATCATCTTCCCTGCCTCTTCCATCAACGGCGCCAGACCGGCTTGCGGATCTCGGCCTCGACCATGTCGCGGGTCAGGCCCATGTCGGCCAGCAGGCGGTCGTCGATCTGCTGCAGGTGGTGCCGGCTGCGCGCGCGTTCCTGCCATTCCAGCAGAAGGTCGAAAATGCCGCGCAGCGCATTGGCCGGCGCGTGCCGCCATGCGGCGACGAATGCGAGCCGGGCCGCGCTTGCGGCAGGTGCGCCCGGTTCGGCGGAAGGGGTGGTCATGGGCGGTTCTCCTCATGCTGCCGAAGAGCCTTCGGCCGACGTCTCATGGCGCCGACGCTAGGCCTGCCGCATGCGCCCCGCCACCCGCTTCTTGCGCCCGATTTTGGACCGGTCGCGTTCAAGCGTCGGTGTGCGTCGCGAAGTCGGCCGGCGAGGTGATCTCCAGCATTTCCAGGTCGTCGGAGCAGGCGCGCAGCTCATGCCGGATGCCCGGCGGCTGCAGCACGGCGTCGCCTGGGCGAAAAGTGAAGTCGCCTTCGCCCTCGTAGTGGAAACTGACCCAGCCCTTCAGGACATAGACCATCTGAAAGTCCAGATCATGATGGTGCAGGCCGGTGCCGCTGCCGTCCTTGCCGATCGCCTCCATGGCGCGAATCACCTGGGCGTGGTAGCGGCCGGCCGTCGCGTCCCCGATCCCAAGGTCGCGATAGACGAACTGTGGGCGCAGGCCCTCGCCGGCGAAGGTGGCGTCATTGGCCAGAGAGACGGTAAAGCGCTGGGCCGCCGGGGCGGCAGGCCGCGGGGCGCACGGTAACCACCACCCGCCCGCATTCCGAGCGGCGCTGCGCCACGGGCAGCCGCCAAGGGACCGCGCGCGCGGCCTGGGCACGCCGGGCTGCGCGCGCCCACCGCAGACCG
>CAZDBC010000320.1:0-4503 GCA_964503295.1 uncultured Kiloniellaceae bacterium
CGGCCATGACCTTGCGGCAGATATCCGGCCAGTCGTCCCGGGCGAAGCCGTGCTCGCGCATGTCGGGATACACGCCCGGCGCCAGCTCGTAGTCGACGGGGCGCAGCATCTCCACGGCGATGCCGTTGGTCGCCATGATCGCCTTGGACACGTCGAGCAGCTTTTCCGTATGGGAGAGCGTCCCGGTCGGCTTCAGCGTGCAGTTGAGGAAGAGCGCGGAAAGCGCCGAGAAGTCGAATCCGTGCCCCTCGCACAGGGCCTTCTGCTTCTCGTTCAGAACCATGAAAAGATCTCCGAATCCTTACGCCGTCCGGGTTCTCATGAGCCGAAGGCCTCGCGGATCTTGGCCAGGCCGAAGTTCATCGCCTGCGAAAGGCTTATCTTCGGCGGCATGATCAACGCGTCGGGATCGACCGCGACATCCACGACCGCCGGCCGCCCGGCATCCAGGGCTTGCCTTATGGCGGGCTCCAGCTGGTCGGGGCGCTCGACCGTGAAACCCGCGCCTCCGCAGGCTTCGGCGAAGGCGGCAAAATCCGGGTTGAGCAGTTCGGTGCCCCAGTCCGGCAATCCTTTTGCTTCCTGTTCCAGCGTGATGAAGGCCAGCTTCGCGTTGTTGAACACCAGCACGACGATCGGCAGCTCGTACTTTACGGCAGTCACGAAATCGCCCATCAGCATGGCAAAGGCGCCGTCTCCGGCCAGCGCGAAAACCCGGCTGTCCGGATAGGCCAGTTGCGCGCCAATGGCGCCGGGCAGCGCATAGGCCATGGATGCGAGGCCTCCCGAGAGCGTATAGCGCTGTCCCGGCTCCAAACGAAGATGGCGCGCGGACCAGGCCGTGGCGGTGCCGGTATCGCAGACGAAGACGGCGTCCGCCGGCGCAGCCTTGCCGAGCGCCTGCATCACCCGGGGCGGATGTATCGGGATGGCATCGGAGCGTTCCGACTCGGCCTGTTGAGCGAGCCAGTCCTTCATCTCTTCCTGCATGGCCTGAAGAAATTCGGGGGCGCGATCGGGCTTCACCTGCGACGTCAGCGTGGAAAGGGTCGGCCCGGCATGTCCGACGAGGGCCACCTCGACAGGGTGGCGCTTGCCGATGCGGGTCGGCTGAATGTCGATCTGAATGACCTTCGCGTTCTTCGGATAGAAGTCGTGGTAGGGAAAGTCCGTGCCCACCATGACCAGAAGGTCGCAGGCATCCATCGCCTTGACCGCGGGCCGCCCCCCGAGCAGGCCGAGACCTCCGATGCACAGCGAATGGCCGTCGTCGATCACTTCCTTTGCCTTGAGCGTGCGCACGATGGGTGCCTTCACCGCTTCGGCGAAGGCGATCAACTCCTCGCGCGCGTCGCGGCAGCCGATGCCGGCCAGAATCGCGACCTTCTCGGACCCGTTGATCAGCTCGACGGCGCCCTCGCAGTCCGCAACGATGGGAGAAACCCGCCCCGAAGCGGCCGTCATTATCCCGCCCGACCGGTCGCGTCCCACATCGCGACCCGAGACGTCGGTGGGCAGCGAGATGTGGGCGACACCCTGGTGCGCGAGGGCGGCATGGCAGGCTTCGCGAAAGACATCGGGCACCTGGGCTTCGGTCGTAACCGTCTGGCTGTAGACCGCGACATCCGCGAACAGCCGCTCGAGCCGGACCTCCTGATGGTACTCGGTGCCGATGAAACCCGTGGCCACCTGACCGGTGATGGCGATGACCGGGGCGTGATCGAGCCTTGCGTCATAAAGACCGTTCAGGAGGTGGATCGCGCCCGGTCCGGAGGTTCCCACACAGGCGGCGAGACGTCCCGTCAGCTTGGCTTGCGCCGAAGCTGCGAAGGCGCCGGCCTCTTCGTGTCGGACCCCGATGAACCGGATATCGTCCTGCCGGCGCACCGCGTCCATCACGTCGTTGATGGCGTCTCCGGGAATGCCGAAGAGGTCGCGTACGCCATGGGCCGAAAGAATTCGCAGCAAGACGTCCGAAACGTTCACCCGGTCAGCTCCCCATCAACATCGATTACTATTGTCGAAACAAAAGTGATGATTTTCCTCCTTGGCCGCGAACACGCAGTTGGATGTGGTACTTTGGGTCGAAGAATGCGTTGCGCATGATGAAATGCCGAATCAACAGCCCGTGACTGCAGCGCACCAGTGCGTCTGTCGGAAGAACCGCGGGACGATCACGCGCTCTTTCGCGCGGCCCCGTCGAGGACACGAGACGATCGTCCGTCGCATCCCTCCCGCAACGCACCCACCTCCCGATCGTTCCCGCACAGCAAACCCGCTTCGAAGCCGAGGCCCTCGAGCGCCTTGCCGGCCGCCGCCGCGCGGCCGCCCCACGCACGGCAAAGGACGAGCGGCCCATCCCTCGAAATGACCTCGTCGCGATAGCGCGGGTCCGGCTCGGTGCATGGCGGGCGGGCCGGGCCGTCGAGACGACTCTGGCCCGTCATCGCAAAACGGGTCGGTCCCGCGACGCTGGCCGGCGCGCCGCGCCTGGGCGTAGAATGAGGACAGCCGGGAGGTGATCCATGTCGCGACCGGTCCCGACACCCGAAAATCCGCAACGACCGCGTCCGCCACGCGCTCGGCCAGTGCCCCGCGCGCCCGGCGCCGCGCCCACCTGGGAGGCCGACATGACCCTTCGTTCCGTCGCCCCGGCGCTGCTCGCCCTGACCCTGTCTGCCTGCGCCAACGCCAGCTGGCAGGGCGACAAGGCCTATGTCCCGCCCGAGGTCGACAACATCGCCCTGGTCGGCTTCAACGTCGATGCCGAGGTCGCGCTTCTGCGCGACGGCACCCTGCCGATCACCGTCTCGCGCGACCTCTTCAACAACGGCCGCAGCGACCTGCAGGCCGGCTACCAGGTGCAGGAGGAGGCGATCCTGACCGTCTTCGCCGTCCAGGGCGGCGCCGCCGCCTTCGAGGTCGCCGACCTGAGCCTGCAGACCGTCTTTCGCTGCCGCGCGCCGGGCCCGGCGATCCCGGCCGGCGGCAGCGCGCGCGTCAGCTTCACCTTCCCCGGCCCGAACTGCCAGCAGCTCAATCCGGCCGCGCCGCCGGCCGCGCCGCTGGCGGCCCTGCCCTGCGGCCTCTACCGCGAGGTGCTGACCATCGATCCCGACAACCGGGTGATCGAGGCCAGCGAGCGGGACAACGTGGCGGTGCACTACTTCCAGGTGCCGAGCCCGGTGCAGCAGCTGACCATCGCCACCACGCGCAACCCCAACAACAATCCGCGCATCGCGGCGGGACCGGGCCCCGACGAGGTCACCGTGCGCTTCGACGTCATGCCCTCGCCGGAGGTGACCCACCGGCACGTCATCAATGCGACCCCGGCGGGCAGTACCTTCATCGCCCGGGCGCCGACGCCGATCGTCACACGCACCGCCGGCGACCGGCTGACCGTCGCGCCCGCGCCGCTCGGTGCCCTGCCGAATGGCGTGACCGGCCCGCAGACGGTCTCGGTCATGATGGCGCCCAACGCCAACTTCGTCGGCCCGCAGACCGACATCCTGAGCGGCGCCTTCGTCGAGAAGATCGTCTCCGGCCTGACCGCGATCACGACCGACGGCTGCCTGGTGCGCCAGGCCAGCCACCCGGTCAGCGTCCTGCACCCGGCGACGCCGTAACCGCCCGGCCGGCACCGCCGCCGGCGCTCAGGCGTGGCCGGCGGTCGGGCTGGCGCGGCGCGCCTCGGCGACCGCGCCCAGCGCCTCGCCGATCAGCTCGGCGGTCAGTTTCGCGGTCACCTCCGGCGGGGCATGGACCATGCCGGCGCGGATCGCCGTCGCCATGGCGAGCGCCTGCAGCACGTCGCCGTTGCTGGTCTCGCCGGCCAGCCCGACGTCGCGGTCGATCGCCGCGAGCAGGCTGGACAGCAGCTGGCCGACGCGAACCGCCGACCCGGTCTCCGGGTGCAGCGGAAACTCGATGTCGAAGCGCTCGCCCATCGCGGTCTCGGCGCGGTACGGCAGTTTCATGGCCGGAGGTTCCCTTCGCTCGCGTCGCACGGCGTCGACACCGCGCAAACTGCCGGCTGAGCTGGGCACGGTGGCGTCGTGCGTCAAGCACGCAGGTGACCGGCACGCCGCGCCGTCCTAGGATCGCCGCCGTCATGCGAGTCCCGACATCGGTCATCCTGGAGCAGCTGCTGCGCGAGGCGCCGGCGGATACGGTCACCCTGGAGTGGGTGGTCGCGCATCTGCGGGAGCGCTCCTTCGGCATCGTCATGCTGCTGCTCGCGCTGGTCGGCCTGCTGCCCGGCATCTCGCCGCTGGTCGGCCTGCTGCTCACGGTGCCCGCGGTGCAGATGATCCTGGGCCGCGGCGCACCTATCCTGCCGCGGCGCATCGCCCGGCGCCGCCTCTCGAGCGCGCGCCTGGCGCGCCTGCTCGCGCGCGCGATCCCGCCGCTGCGGCGCCTGGAGCGGCTGGTGCGCCCGCGCTGGCGCACGCCCTTCGAGGCGACCAAGCGCACCGTCGGCCTCGTGATGCTGCTGCTCGCCGC
>CAZDBC010000321.1:0-4494 GCA_964503295.1 uncultured Kiloniellaceae bacterium
CAACTTGCCCAGGTCGTCGGGATAGACCTGTCCGCTCCCGCTCTGCGGGCTGGCGAACAGCTCCACGACACCCTCGAGCCGGCTGTTCTTGATCAGGCGCGCCCGGCGCAGGGCGGTCGAGCGCAGCGGCACGTTCGCCAGGGGCAGGACGTGCAGGTCGATGGGCTGTCCGGTCGCCGGGCTGCTGTCTTCGGCGTCTTGCTGTCGCGCTTGGGCGGATTCCTTGAGCAAAGCCATGAATATTTCCAGCATCAGAGGAGGAGGGAGCGGCGATAAATAATTATAAAACGTAAAAACTGCGTTAAGGCTCTGTATTAAGAGAGATAATTCAATAATAAAAAATACAAATACAGAAATATTTATTCTCCAATTTTCGAGAAATGCAGTTATCTCCAGTTTCTGCCGGCAACCCCGCTCTTGCGCGGCAGCTTGCCGGCGGCTCCCGCCGCCGGCGACCATCCCCGGGGCTGCAATGCTGCAATGGTGTCAGTTGACCGGCACGGGGCAGAGCCGCCACGCTGGCCGTTTCCGCGGCGGCCGGCGGCGGTCCGGCGTCTGCCGGCGGACCAAGAGGCGGCCTACGGGGACTTTCGCATCGCTTTTGGGAATCGAGCATGAGTGAGGACGCGCATCTGAAACAGCGCCTGCGCGCCGGCCGGCCGGGGAACGGCTGCTGGATACATCTGTTTCACGCGCCGGTCGCCGAGATCGTCGCCCAGGCCGGTTATGATTGCGTCATGATCGACCTCGAGCACGGGCCGGGCGACCTGGGCGAGTTGATGACCGTCCTGCCCGCCGTCGAACGCTGGGCCTGTGCGCCCTTGTGCCGGGTTCCCGTCAACGATGCCGTGTGGATCAAGCGCGTTCTCGACCTTGGCGTCGCCGGTGTCATGGCCCCGGCGGTCGACGACGCGGCGGCGGCCCGCGAACTGGTGGCGAGCTGCCGCTACCCGCCCGGCGGACGGCGCGGCCTCGCGCCGACGCTGGTCCGGGCGGCGGGCTATGGGAGGGACTGGCGCGGCTACCTCGAACGGTGCGAGGCCGAGCTCCTGATCATCGCACAGGTCGAGACCCGGCGCGCGATCGAGGCGGTGGACGAGATCGTCGGGGTGGACGGACTCGACATGCTGTTCATCGGCCCCTTCGACCTCTCGGCCGACCTCGGCCACACCGGCGCGCCCGACCACGGCGAGGTCCGCGCCGCCATCGAGCGGGTCGAACGCGCCACCAAGAAGGCCGGCCTTCTGCTCGGCGGGTTGCCGACGCCCGGGCGCAGCGCCGAGGAGCTCTTTGCGGCGGGTTACCATCTCGTTCTGGGCGGCTCCGACGTCGTGCTGCTGCGCGATGCGGCACGGGCCGATCGGGAACGGCTGGTCGCGGCCGCCGGGTGTGCGTCGTGACCGCCGGGCGCTCGATCGTCCGGAACCGGGCCCATGCGCTCCTGACGGTCGAGGAGATGTATGCCGCCGACCGGGCGGCGACAGAGGCCGGCGTGCCCGGGACCGCGCTGATGGAGAACGCCGGCCGGGCCGTTGCGCGTGCGGTCATGGCGGACTGGTCGCCGCGGCCGGTGCTGGTGCTCGCCGGCCCGGGCAACAACGGGGGCGACGGCTTCGTGGCCGCCCGCCTGCTCGCCGAGGCCGGCTGGCCGGTCCGGGTCGCCCTGCTCGGCAAGCGCGAAAACCTCTCCGGGGATGCCGGCCACCACGCGGCGCAGTGGCGCGGCGAGGTCGGCCCGCTGATGCCCGAGGCCCTCGAGGGCGCGGGGCTGGTGGTCGATGCGCTGTTCGGCGCCGGGCTCAGCCGCCCGCTGGAGGGCGCGGTCGCGGCCATCGTCACGGCCCTCAACGAGCGCGGGCTTCCGGTGGTGGCGGTCGACGTGCCGAGCGGCCTCAAGGGCGATGACGGGAGCGTCCTCGGCGAGCTGTGCGTTCGCGCGGGTACGACCATCACCTTCTTTCGCAAGAAACCGGCCCATCTCCTTTTGCCGGGGCGCGAACTCTGCGGCCGGGTCGATGTCGCCGACATCGGGATCCCCGACAGCGTCCTGAAGGGGATTGCACCGGGCCAGTTCGAGAACCATCCCGAGCTCTGGCAGGCCGCGATCCCCTGGCGCCGACCGGGCGGCCACAAGTACGACTACGGCCACGCGGTCGTGCGCGGCGGCGCCGTGGTCACGGGCGCGGGACGGCTTGCCGCCGATGCCGCTCTGCGTGTCGGGGCCGGGCTGGTCACGGTGGCCAGCCCCACCGAAAGCCTCGCGATCTACGCCCTGGCCAATCCCAGCCTGATCATGGCGCCGCTCGCCGAGGACTCCGACTGGGAGGAACTGATCGCGGACCCGCGGCGCAACGCCGTTCTGGTCGGACCCGGCAACGGCCGCGTGCCGGCAACCCGCGCCGCCACCCTGGCGTGCCTTGCGGCGGGCAAGGCCACCGTCGTCGACGCGGACGCGCTGACGGTCTTCGAGGAGCGTCCCGACGATCTTTTCGCCGCGCTCGCCGAGGCGCGGGCCGGGTGCATACTGACCCCGCACGAAGGCGAGTTCCGGCGCATCTTTCCCGACCTGACGGGCAGCAAGCTGGAACGCGCCCGCGCCGCGGCCCGACGCAGCGGCGCGGTGGTCCTGCTGAAAGGCTACGACAGCGTCGTCGCCGCGCCCGACGGCCTGTGCATCGTCAATGCAAACGCGCCGCCCGATCTGGCCACCGCCGGCACCGGCGACGTGCTCTCGGGACTTCTCGCCGGGCTCCTGGCCCAGGGGCTGGACGCGCCGAGCGCGGCTGCGGCGGGCGTGTGGATCCACGGCGCCTGCGCGGCACGGCTGGGCTCCGGCCTGATCGCCGCCGACCTGGCGCCGTGCATTCCGCCGGTGCTGCGATGGCTGCGCGGCCGCAAGAGCGAGACCTCGGCATAGCGCCCGCCCGTCCGGCGGCCCCGATGCGATGCCGCCGGGGCATTCGCGCAGCATCCCGGTGAGGCAGCCGCCGATGCCGCTTCGCCGTGTCAGCCGCCGGCCGCAAGTGACGAGACCTTAACACTTGATTCAAGCCTGCCGGGCTAGCCTGTAGAGGCTCGCGAAGGTATCGGCCGGAGAGCCGTTGCGCGGGCGCGGAGAGACGGGCCGGAGGGAGAGGTAGTCCTGTAGGAAGGAGGTGCGAGCCATGGCCCTTAGCGTTCACAAGCGTCGCTGGTTCGGCGGCGAGACGGCGGCCGAAGACCTGATCAAGGCCGGCGCCCTGTTTCGCAACAAGTTGCCCGGCAACGCGCAGGAGGTCGCCGAGGTCCTCGACGTCGGCGAGGACTCGCAGGGCGTCAAGCACGTGCGCTTCAAGGTCGAGGTCGCGCGCCGGCGGCTGGCGAAGTACGAGGAACTGCGCACTCTGGGGCTCGATGCCTTCGCCCGGCGGTTTCCCGAGCCGATCTCCGATTCGCCCGGGGTCTGAGGCGCGGCACAGCCTCGGCCGGCCGGTTCGCAACCCCGAGCCTCCCGTAAATCTGATTTAAACCGCAGGTATTTAGGGGGGTATTTACCCTCCGCGTGGCAGGATAAGCTTGCATCGAGCGACAGCATCTTTCAGTTTAGCGCTCGTTAAGGCTTTTGCGCTCTACTGCCGTCGCCGAGCCACGACGAACTGACTGCGGACCGCGACCTGTGAGCCTGTTCGAGACCATACGCGACCGCTCGATCGAGTTGACCCGGCTTCAGCCTCTATCAGGACGCGGCGGCGGGCAGGCGAGGAATCGCAGCCCCATTCTCGGCCGCCTTCTCAATCCCACGCCCGAGGTGGCTCAGGGCGAGGTTTACAGGCACCGCGACGCCGATGGCCGTCAGGAGATCGCCACCGTGGTCGGCATGTGCGAGATCCTCGACATGCCGCACGTCAAGTTCAGGCTCCGCATCGAACGCCCCGAATACGAACCTTTCGAGGGCGGCGAGCGGGTGATCAACCTGAAGACCTTTCGACAGCATTTTTCCGAACAGCTCGATTCGGTCACGCTGGACGACTGAGATAGAAGCGGTCCGCTCGGGCGCCCTGGACACTCCCTTTCCGGTAATCGCCGACGAGGCCCGACGAGGCCCGACGGGGCCGTGAAGGTTCGTGTCGGGCCGGCCGATTCCTTTGGCACGCCGCGGCCACTTCGTCTATATCGGCAGTCGTGAGCCGGCGGAGGTGCTGATGGCTGTGCGCTCGGTAACGGTCGAGGCGGACCGGTGGGACAGAGCCGCCCGCCTGCGCTGCCTTGCGGCACTCGAACGCAAGGTTCTCTGGCTGTCGGCTTGGACCATCCACAACGCCAATTACATCAGGCCGAGCCGGGATGGCTTGAAGGTCGGCGGGCACCAGGCGTCGAGCGCATCTGTCGTGACCTTGATGACGGCGCTCTACTTCGAGTTGCTGAGACCGTTCGACCGCATCGCGGTCAAGCCGCATGCCAGCCCCGTGTTCCACGCCATCCAATACCTCCTGGGCAACCAGACCCGCGACAAGC
>CAZDBC010000322.1:0-4492 GCA_964503295.1 uncultured Kiloniellaceae bacterium
CGGCAACGTGCGGCGAAACCGGCTGTCCGATTTCACCAACGTATTCGCCAACGGCAAGATCGCCATGAAGCTGGAGCAGGGCGATCGCCTGATCTCGGTCCAGACCTGCAACGAGGATAACGATGTCCTGCTTGCAACCCGCAAGGGCAAGGCGATCCGCTTCCGGGTCGGCGACGTGCGCGTCTTCGCCGGGCGCACATCGGTAGGCGTGCGCGGCATCTCGCTGGCCAGGGGCGACGAGGTCATCTCGATGTCGGTCCTGCGCCATGCCGACGTCTCGGTCGAGGAGCGGAATGCCTATCTGCGTGCGGCCAACGCCTTGCGCCGCGCGGGCGACGAGGAGATCGAGGAGCCCGACCTCGAAGGCGACGAGACACCGATCGGCGATGAGCGCTTCACCCAGCTTCAGGCGGCGGAGGAATTCGTTCTGTCGGTCGCCGAGGACGGCTTCGGCAAGCGGACATCGGCCTACGAGTACCGGGTCACCGGCCGCGGCGGCAAGGGGATCGACAACCTGGACTTGCGGCGCGGCAAGTCCCAGGCCAACGTCGCCGCGGTATTCCCCGTGTGCGACAGCGACGAGATCATGCTGGTCAGCGACGGCGGGCAGTTGATCCGCATGGCCGTGGACGGTATTCGCATAGCCGGCCGCGCCACACGCGGCGTCACCCTGTTCCGGCTGGCCGACGACGAGCGCATCGTCTCGGTCGCGCGGCTGGCCGAGGGCGGCGGCGGCGACGAGGACGGCGAAAGCGACAACACCGACGCGCCCGGCGACGACGCCTGATCCCGCACGGGCCGCACGGAGGGAACCAATGGTACAGACGCGTATCGGCGTCTATCCGGGGACGTTCGACCCCGTCACCAACGGACACATGGACGTTATCACCCGTGCGCTGCGGGTGGTGGACCGGCTGGTCGTGGGCGTGGCGGTCAACGCCGGCAAGGGGCCGCTGTTCGATGTCGACGAGCGCAAGGCCATCGTCGAGGAGGAACTGGCGGCCGGCGACGGCAGCCTCAAGGACCGCGTCGAGGTGCGCAGCTTCGACAACCTGCTGATGGACTTCGTGGTCGACTGCGGCGGTTCCGTCATCGTGCGCGGCCTGCGCGCGGTCTCGGACTTCGAATACGAGTTCCAGATGGCGGGCATGAACCGCCGCCTCAATCCCGAGGTCGAGACGATCTTCCTCACCGCCTCGGAGAAGCACCATTTCATCGCCTCGCGCCTGGTCAAGGAGATCGCGCTGCTCGGCGGCAACATCCGCACCTTCGTCTCGCCGCGCGTCGCCGACCACCTGGAGCGCCGCGTCAAAGAGGTCGCCGCGGCCGGCTGAGGCGGCCCCAACCACCCGCACGACGCGCGACCTCGTTGACCGGCCGTATGGCCCCCCCTAAATTTCAGCCCTTCCCGACGAGCGGGCGCGTAGCTCAGCTGGTAGAGCATCTGACTTTTAATCAGACGGTCCCGGGTTCGAGTCCCGGCGCGCCCTCCAATAAAATCAAGGGCTTAGGAGAATTCCTAGGCCCTTTCTATTTCGCGAATGAAGCAAAAGGTAGCAGATGAGGTAACATCGGCGCTCGGCTGGACAGAGACGCCGGCGCTGTTGCATCCTTTCGCCATGCGTGGACTCCGCTCGATGCTATACGCCCTGGCCCGGCTTCTCGGCGACGCCCAGCCGGTGCACAAGGGCAAGGTCGGCCGCCGCGTCGCGCGCCGCCTCGGCGGGAAGGCAACCGGGCGCCGCCTGGGCACGCTGTTCAAGTAGTCGCCGCGTCTGCCGCGCGAACGTATCGCTGTCGCCACTGTCGCCGGCCGGTCAGCATGTCTGCGACTACGGCGACAGCGGCGGGCGTGGCCGCCGCGTAGCAGCGATACAGTGTTCGACCGCCTGCGGGCGACCGAGAAGGACGGAGAGCGATCGCCATGAACGACCCGCAAGTAGTCTATCTCCGATACCGCGTGGAGCACGACGAGGACGTGGACTACTCCGCGGCTGAGCCGCTCGAGCACGAGGCGGGGGATTTCACCGTGCACGTTGCGGACGGCAACGTCGACTTCGTGATGAAGACGCACTTCGCGACGGTCGAGGAGGCGCAGAAGGCGGTCGAACCATTCATCCGAGCCTGGGAGCCTGTTGCTTAATGGCGCCCGGGCGGGGGACACCGCCACACACGTCGGTGGTGCCGAAAGCGCCGTGCTGATCGCCTATCTGGGCCCTTTTCTTGCCCCTTTGCCGGCCTTTTCGGTGCTTCGGACAGACTTCCGGTGTAGTTTCCGTAGGTTGTACACGGCGGCGTCGAGTTGCCACTCGCCGCGACAGGCGCTCAGCCCGCGCATGGAGAACCGATCGGCGCGCTGGCCGCCCTTCATGTGCCCGAACACGGGCTCGACTGTCTGCACGCGCTGGCGGTAGATCGCCCGGCCGCGCTTGGTCCGCAGTTTGCGGTCCATGCGCTCGCGCGGCGACAGGTTCCTGGGGATCCGGCCGCGCGGCGGCGGTGCGTCACGCAACTCGGCGCGCTGCTCGTGGTCCTTCTTCGTGGCGATGAACAGCTCGCAGCCGTCGCGCGCCAGCGCCGCATTGCCGTCCGACCAGTAACCGGCGTCCGCGACCGCCGCCCCCAGCTTGGTGTCAGGCCCCAGCGCGGCGGCCGCGTTCGCCTCGGCCTGCGCGAGCATGCCGTCGAGCTGCTCGACGTCGTTCGCCGCAGCCGTCACGTCGACGGCGAGGATGATCTGATCCCGCGTGTCACCGCGGCCTGGGCGTTGTAGCCCTGCACCCAACCGCGCCGGGTCTTCATGATGCAGCTGTCCGGATCGGTCGGGTTGGCCACGGCGTCCGGATCCACACCGGCATCCGGGGTCTTGGGCTTGCGGCCACGCTTGCGCTTGCCGCTGGCCCGCTCCTCCGCCGCGCGGGCGTCCAGCTTCTCCTGCTGCCGCGCCGCTCGGGCCTCGGCCTCCCGGTTCAGGCGGTCCCGGGACGCCTTCAGCCGCTCGAGGCGGTCCCCCCGCCGGCGCATGTTCGCGGGCACCTCATCGCCGCG
Organism: uncultured Kiloniellaceae bacterium; assembly: GCA_964503295.1. GTDB lineage: Bacteria > Pseudomonadota > Alphaproteobacteria > Kiloniellales > Kiloniellaceae > CAZDBC01. The sequence goes on from CAZDBC010000322.1 coordinate 3,049, forward strand.
TTGCGCGCCGTAGAGGTCGTCCTCCTGCCGGTCGGTCGTCTCCGCCTCGTCCATCATCTGCGTGATCTGAGCGTCGATGCTCCGCGCCGTCCGGTTGGCGTCCAGCGCCGCGTTGGCCTGCACCTTGGTACCGTCGAGCGCGACCAAGCCCAGCCGCACCAGGCCGACCTCCCGGCACATCGCCAGGACGTGGCGGAAAACCTCCGCCATCCGGGCGCTGTGCCGCCGCCGGAAACGCGCGATCACCGTATGATCCGGACATCCTCGCCGACGATGAAGCGGTAGCCGGCGTCCCGCTCGCACAGCCGCTCGATCTTACGGCTGGAGCGCACGCCCTGGCTGTAAGCGTAGATCAAAAGCGCAAGCAGGACCTTCGGCGCGAACGGCGCCTGACCGGCGCCGCCAATCCGATGTTCGGCCTCGAACGCCGAGAGGTCCATGAGCTCAACCGCGTTGACTACCAAGTGAACGATGTCGCCCGCCGGCAGCCAGTCCATCATGTCCACCGGCAGCAGATAGCGCTGGCGGCGATCAGGGGCACGGAAGAAACCGGCCATGTCCGTCTCCGTCAGGGATGGGCCTGCACCACAGATCGAGTCAGGCCCGGCAGATCGTGTCAATCGAAACGCGACTGCACATCCCGCTCGCCACCAAGAAACGCGATTCTGCAACAGGCTCCTGGGAGCTATACGTTGGCCTTGAGCGTGGCCCGGGCGTCTTTGGCCTGAAATACCACGCAGTGAAGGTGATCGACCGCGATCCCGAACCCGGCGCGAACCCGCAGGGCAACATCACCGTGACTCTCGGCGCCGCCATAGACGCCCGGGCCGAGCTCAAGCTCGGCGCCTACCACCCGCCGGCGGGCGGTCTTACTGTGACCCCAGACATCGAGCTCATGCACTACCGGTTCATGAGATACCTGCGGGGTCGGGAGACGCTTGCCACCATGGCCAACCTGTGCCTGACCACCTTGGAGAAAGGCACCGGCGCAACGAAAGGAAAACGCCCCGCCGCAGCCTCGAAGTACGGAGTCGAGCTGGCCGTGCTAGACCGACTCGGGGACTTAGCCGCCAACGCCGGCGGGCGTGACGCGCGCAAGTACGACGGCGTGAACCGCGATTTCACGTCGGCCGAGGAGCAGTGGATCGAAAAGGCGGTTAAGATGCTCATACGCCGCGCCGCAGAGGTAGCTTACGACCCTACGGCGTCGCGCAGGCCAATCACTATGGCCGACCTGCCGACGCTGACGGGGAGCGGCCCTTGACCGTCGACGCGCGGGCAGCGCATTGACCATCCGCCGCGGTGTGGCCCTAATTCCGCAACCATGTGCAACCTCTACTCCATGACCAAGACCCGCGAGGCGGTGATCAACCTGTTCCGGGTCGGCCACTCAGGCGCATCGCTGCGCTGCCAGGGCAGCACATAGAGTTGGTCGCCATGGCGG
>CAZDBC010000323.1:0-4479 GCA_964503295.1 uncultured Kiloniellaceae bacterium
AACGAAGTCCGGCGGGTTCTCGTAGATCGACTTGGGGAAGTTGACCGAGCCTGTGGCCAGCGAGGCCATGTCTGGCTTCAGGTGGAGCATGGCGCCGCGCTGGGCCTGGTCGCGGCCGCGCCCGCCGGTCGAGAACTGGACGATCATGCCGGGGCAGTGCTTGCGCACGCCCTCCTGCACCGCGGCGAACTTCTCGGGGTCCGAACTCGGCGACTCGTCGTCGTTGCGCACGTGGATGTGGACCAGCGCGGCACCCGCCTCGTAGGCCTCGTGGGTCGATTCGATCTGCTCGGCGGGCGTGACCGGCACCGCCGGGTTGTCGTTCTTTGTCGGCAGGGCGCCGGTGATGGCGGCGGTGATGATGCAGGCCTGGGTCATGGGATCGCTCCTCCCGGGCCGCCCGTCGCGGCGGCCTGGTTTAGTTTTTGGTCAGTTGAAAGGATCGCACCGAGGGCCGCTGCGACAGCTCCTTCACCAGCGTCACCAGAGGCGTTTCCATCAGCGGATAGTCGCTGTCGATCGATCCGGCCTCCTTCAGCGCCGCGTACTGCTTGGCGTCGTAGAAGGCGGCGAGCAGCAGGTCGTCGTCGGAGGCGAAGGGGCCGCGCGCCTTGCGCACCCGCTCGATCGCCGGCGGCACCAGCGCGCCCGGCCGCTCGGTGATCGGCTCGGCGCCGCGCGTGATGCGGTCGTAGAGGTCGGGGTCGATCGCGCCGGCGATCTCGCCGTAGCCGCCGCGCACGTAGAGGCGCACCTCGTTGGGCACCGAGTCGTAACGTTCGCGCCCCTGGTCGAGCGCCATGACGTTCAGCACCGCCTGGGTCACCACGTACTGGGCGAAGGGACTGACGATGATCGGGTAGCCGAGGTCGGCGCGCACCTGCCCAGCTTCCTCGAGAATCTCCTCCATGCGGTCCTGCAGGCCCACGGTCTCAAGCTGGTAGTGCAAATTGGAGATCATGCCGCCGGGCATCTGGTGGTGGTAGTGGAACTCGTCGTACTCGAGCGGCCTGCCCGTCGGCTTGTCCTCGCGCGCGGCAATGTAGGCGAGGCGTTCGGCGGCCTCGGCAATCGACTCCAGGTCGATGTCGACCTCGAAGCCGCGCCGGCGGGCGTTGCGCACGAAGCGCTCGGTCGGCGGGTGCGAGGCGCTGTTGGCCAGGGTCGAGGTCGCGGTGTGCACCACCTCGACGCCCTGCTCGATCGCCTGCAGGGCAACGTAGGGGGCAAGGCCGGACATGCAGTGCGAGTGGAGCTGCAGCGGCGTGTCGCCGATCTCGGCCTTGAGCGCGGGGATCAGGGTGGCGACCCGCTCCGGGATCAGAAGGCCGCTGGGGTCCTTCAGGAAGATGCCGTCGACCCCGATGGCCACGAGCTGCCGGGCCTTCTCGACGTAGTAGGCGTCAGTGTGCGCCGGGCTGTGGCTGTAAACGAGGCCGGGCACGACCTGCAGCCCGTGGCGCTTCGCGGCCCGGATCGGGATCTCCAGATTGCGCACGTCGTTCAGCGCGTCGTAGGGCGTATGATAGCGCATGCCGTTGGCGGCGAAGCGCGCGGCGGCGAGCTCGACGATGTCGTCGGCGAAGAACTCGAAGGTGAAGAGGCTCTGGCCGCGGGTGTGGATGATCAGCGGCGTCTCGGTAACCCAGCCGCTGAGGATCCGCATGCGCTCCCAGGGGTCCTCGCGCAGGTAGCGCACGCAGACGTCGAAGACCGCGCCGCCGACCAGATCGATGGCCTCGAAGCCGGCCCGGTCGAGCAGGGGCGCGACCTCCTTCATCATGCCGGTGGTCATGCGTGTCGCCCAGAGACACTGGTGGGCGTCGCGCAGGGTGACGTCGATCAGGCGGATGCGTCGGCTCATGCCGGCACCCGCCGGTCCGCAGGGGTCAGCGCGGTTTCCTCGACCCAGCGCGTGTGCACCCGGTTGCCGCGGAAGTCCTCGTGCGCCAGCAGGGCGCGGTGGAAGCCGATGGTGGTCTCAACCCCCTCGCAGGCGAAGCTCGAGAGGGCGCTGCGCGCCTTTTCCATGGTCGCCTCCCGGTCGGCGCCGTGGACGATCAGCTTGCCGATCATGGAATCGTAGTAGGGCGGGATGCGCCAGCCGGCGTAGGCCGCGCTGTCCAGCCGGATGCCGGCGCCGCGCGGCGGCTGCCAATGGGTAATCCGGCCCGGCGAGGGGGCGAAGTCGCGCGTCCAGTCCTCGGCGTTGATGCGAAACTCGATGGCGTGGCCGCCCGGCGCCGCTTCGGGATCGAAGGCGGGCAGGCCCTCGCCCAGGGCGATGCCCAGCTGCGCCTGCACCAGGTCCAGGCCGGTCAGCATCTCGGTCACCGGATGCTCGACCTGGATGCGCGTGTTCATCTCGATGAAGTGGAAGGAGGCGGACTCGACGTCGAGGATGAACTCGACCGTGCCCGCGCCGGCGTAGCGCAGGCCGGCGCCGAGCCGCTCGGCGGCGGCCAGCAGGTCGCGGCGCAGCGCCGCGTCGATGGCCGGCGAGGGCGCCTCCTCGACCAGCTTCTGGTGGCGGCGCTGCACCGAGCAGTCGCGCTCGCCGAGCGCCAGCACGCCGCCCTTGCCGTCGCCCAGGACCTGGACCTCGATGTGGCGTACGCGCGGGAAGAAGCGCTCGAGGTAGACCGCGCCGTCGCCGAAGGCCGCCTGCGCCTCGCGCGCGGCCTGCCGGAAGGCGGCGTTGAAGGTTTCCGGCGCCTCGACGATGCGCATGCCGCGTCCGCCGCCGCCAGACCGTGCCTTGAGCAGCATGGGAAAGCCGATGTCCCGCGCCGCCGCCTCGGCGGACGCGGCGTCCTGGAAGGCGCCCTCGGAGCCGGGAACCACGGGCACGTCGTTGGCCTTGGCGATGTCGCGGGCGCGCGCCTTGTCGCCCATGTCGCGGATCACATCGGCCGAGGGCCCGACGAAGACCAGCCCCTCCTCGGCGCAGCGGGCCGCGAAATCGGCATTCTCGGCCAGGAAGCCGTAGCCGGGATAGACCGCGCCGCAGCCGGTCTCCTTGGCCACATGAAGCAGGGTGTCGATCGCAAGGTAGCTGCGGTTGCTCGGCGCCGGGCCGATGCACACCGCGCGGTCGGCGCTCCACACCGCCGGCGTGTCGGCGTCGGCCTGCGAATGGACGGCGACGCTTTCGATCCCTAGACTTCGGCACGCGCGCACCGCCCGCAGCGCGATCTCGCCGCGATTCGCGATCAGGACGCGGTCGAAGGATGTGCGGGCGGCTCGGGCCATGGGGGGCGCTTTCTCGCCTGAGGGCGTCTCATCAATCAAGACGTTTGATTTCATCTGATGATCAGTGCATGATCGAAGCGAGGGTCGGAACTGTCAAGATGGTAGAAAAAACAAACAGCAGACGCGGCGGCGCGGAGCGCGCCGAGGCCGAGGTCATCGATTTCGAGCGGGCGGTCGATTCGCGGGTCGAGCAGCTCATGGAGCTGGGCGCGACCGGCAAGGCCTTCTCAGTCCTGGAGGCGGTCACGGCCAGTCCCCAGCCGACGCCGATGGCCGAGATTTTGCGGTTCACCGGCATGACCAAGCCGACCGCACACCGGGTGGTCAACTCGCTGGTCGAGATCGGATTCCTGGAGCGGGACCCGACCGGCCTCGGGTTCATCGAGGGCATTAACCTGGTCGATCTGGCGCACCGGACGCTGACCGCGGCGGCACCGCGCGGCATTCGCCACACCATTCTCAAGGCGCTGTCGAACCATGTCGGCGAGACTACAAACTACGGCATCCTGAGCGGCGCCGAGGTCATCTATCTCGACCGCGTCGAGGCCAAGTGGCCGCTCGGCCTGCGCTTCGACGCCGGCAGCCGCGTGCCCGCGCACTGCACCGCGATCGGCAAGCTTCTGCTCAGCCGGCTGTCGGAGGAGGAGCTCGCGGCGATGCTCAAGACGCTGACGCTGACGCGCTACACGGCCAACTCGATGACCAGCGCCAAGCGCTTGAAGAAGGCGCTCGAGGAGATCCGCGAGACCGACATCGGCATCGACAACCAGGAATTCATGGACGGCGTGGTCTGCGTCGCCGTGCCGGTCACGCTGCCCGACGGGCGCTGCCTGGGCGGCATCGCCATGTCGGCGCCGGAGGCGCGCATGACGCTGGAAGCCGCGCTCGACTTTGTGCCGAAGATGCGCGAGGCGGCCGAACGGCTGGCCTCGACCTATCTGCCGCGGAGCTGACAAGAAACGAAGGGGAGCAAGCGTGGGGCTGAGTTACCGGGAAGTCGCCGACATTCTGAAGATCATCGACTCCTCCCAGTGCGACGAGGTCGTGCTGGAGTTGGAGGGGGTGCGCCTGGTGGTGCGCCGCGGCGCGCCCGGCGGCGCAGCGCCGGCGGCCCCGGCATCCAGCCCGGCGGGCGAGGCCGGTCGGCTCGCCGCGCCCCCGGCGCCGGCCCCCTCGTCCGGCGCGCCGCAGGACGCGCAGTGGCTGGAGGTCAGCGCACGCCCGAGA
>CAZDBC010000324.1:0-4479 GCA_964503295.1 uncultured Kiloniellaceae bacterium
GGCGTCCTGATCCTGATCGCCATGGCGCTGGTGGTCTACGGGTTGGCCAGCGGCGGCCTGAAGGAGGAGCGGGCGGCCGGCTTCGGCGCGCGCGAGTTGCCGGTGCCCGCGGGCTGTCAGGTCGCGGAGCTGGCGGCGGCCGGCGACTATCTGGCATTGCGCCTGGACGGGCCTGTCGCGCGCGGTTGCGGACAGGTGCTGCTGGTCGACCCGGCGAGCGGCGCCGTGCAGGGGTCGCTCGCCCCGCCGCCGCTCGACTGAGCCGTCCAAGAAACTATAACTGGAGGCTTCCGGGAACAGGAGGGCCGGCCGCAACATGACCTTTGCATCCGACAACACCAGCGGCGTCGCGCCGGAGATCCTGGCCGCCCTGGTCGCGGTCAACGACGGGGTGGCGCCCGGCTATGGCGCCGATGCCGTGACGGCGCGCCTCGGCGCGCGCTTCTGCGAGCTGTTCGAAACCGAGGTCGCGGTCTTTCCGGTCGCCACCGGTACGGCCGCGAACGCGCTCGGTTTGGCCTGCGTCGTGCCGCCCTGGGGCGCGGTCTACTGCCACCGCGACGCGCACATCGCGGTCGACGAATGCGGCGCGCCGGAGTTCTTCGCCGGCGGCGCCAAGCTGGTGCCGCTGGTGGGCAACCATGGCAAGCTGGCGCCGGCGAGCCTGGAGGCGGCGATCGGCGGCGCCGGCAACGTCCATCAGGTCCAGCCGGCCGCGCTCAGCCTGACCCAGGCGAGCGAGGCCGGCACGCTCTACCGGCCGGACGAGATCGCCGCGCTGGCCGAGGTCGCGCGGCGCCACGGCCTGGCCGTGCAGATGGACGGTGCCCGCTTCGCCAACGCGGTCGCCGCGCTCGGCTGCAGCCCGGCCGAGATCACCTGGCGCGCCGGCGTCGACATCCTCGCCTTCGGCGCGACCAAGAACGGCGCCCTGGCGGCCGAGGCGGTGGTCTTCTTCAAGCCGGAGCAGGCGCGCGACTTCGCCTTCCGGCGCAAGCGCGGCGGGCATCTCTTCTCCAAGATGCGCTTCCTCTCGGCCCAGCTGGAGGCCTACCTGGAGGGCGACCTCTGGCTGCGCAACGCCCGCCACGCCAACGCCATGGCGCGGCGCCTGGCCGACGGCCTGTCGGGATTGCCCGGTGTCACCCTGGTCCATCCGGTCGAAGCCAACGAGATCTTCGCGCGCCTGCCGTCGACGACGATCGACGGCCTGCTGGCCGAGGGCTTCGCCTTCTACCGCTGGGGACCGGCCGGCGACGACGGCGGCCAGACCGTCCGCCTGGTGACCGCCTTCAATACGGCCGAGGAGCGGGTCGAGGCCTTCCTTGGGGCAGCTGCGCGGCTGGCGGGCGCCGCGCCGCCGGCCCGGCAAGCCGCCGGCGGCGCGTGATCGGGCTTGCCTACTCGCCGGCGGCGAGGCGCGCCGAGCGATCGTCGCGGCTTTCGGCGTCGAGGGTGGCCCGGGTGAAGGTCTCGATGTAGTCGATCAGCCGGTCCGACGCGGCCTCGGCGCCGGCCGCGTCGCCGGCGCCGATCGCGCGTGCCAGGGCGGCGTGCAGGCGCGCGCACAGCGGCAGGTCGAGCACCTGCTTGTAGTGCTGGTACCAGAAGCGCCGCGACAGGCCGTGCATCAGGCCCATCGCCTTCATGGCGTACTCGTTGCGACAGGTGGTCGAGATCATGGAGTTGAGCGCCCGGTCCTGGCGCATGAAGGCGACGTCGTCGTCGGCCTCGGCGGCCCGCTCCATGTCGGCGGCCAGCTCGGCGAAGGCGGCGCGCTCCTCGCGCGTCGCGCGCAGCGCCGCCAGGCGCGCCATCAGGCGCTCCAGCTCGCGGCGCACGCGCAAGAGCTCGAGCTGGCTACGCACGTTGATCTCCGAGACCAGGATGCCGCGGCGCGGCAGGATCACCACCAGCCCCTCGCGCGCCAGGCGCTGCAAGGCCTCGCGGATCGGCGTGCGGCCGATGCCGAGCTGCTTGGTCAGCGCGGCCTCCGAAAGGACCGCCCCGGGCGGCAGGCGCAGGGTGACGATCAGCTCCTCGATCTGCCGATAGGCCTGGTCCGTCAGGCTGGCGGCCGGCCTGTCCGGCTCTGCGGTGCGCGTCGCCATGCGGTCTCCGGTTGCGGTCGCGGCGCGCGGCCGCGGCCTTGGTTCGAGCCCGCCCCGATCGATACACCAGCACCGGCCGCGGTGCCAGCGCCGAGGGGCACGGCGCTCAGCGTTCGCCCTTCTGTTTCTTGCCCTTGGCCTCGGGAAACAGCCACATGGCGAAAATCATGAAGGCGCCGAGCGCGAGCGCGAGCCAGCTGTTGAACGCCTGGCCGACTCCGGCCTGGAAGAAATGCACCCCGACCGCCGCCGCGGCCACGATCAGCGAGAGAATGAGTTTGATGTTGGTCGGCATCCCTCGGTGTCCCTTCTCTTAGCCCACGTCACAGACGCTGCAGCGTGCCGGCCTGCAGGCCGGCGAGGACCAGCGCGATGGCGGCGCCGGCAAGGGCGCCGGCGCGGCTGTCGCCGAAGCGGCGCGGCACCGCCTGGAACAGCAGCGGCCCGGCCAGGACCGCCAGACCGCCGGCGATGATGGCGACTGGCAGGCTCAGCTCGCTCCAGGCGAGGCGCAGGCTGCTCGCCGCGAGCAGCAGCAGGGCCAGCGCGAAGCCGGCAACTGCTATCGCCGCTGCCGGACGCTGCAGCCCCGGCGGCCGCTGCCGCCACGGCAGCCAGCCGGCCGCCAGCACAAGGCCGGCGACAAGGGCGGCCAGGCCGAGCGCGAACAGGGCGGCAGGCAGGAGCTGGCCGATCATCGGCCGGCCCGCGCGCTCGGCCCTTGACCGCCATTGCCGCGCCCCGTATGCATACGACAGATATATCAATTGTCGTCTCAGGGGGGAAGTGCCGGGCATGAACGAGGCAGCGCAGGCCGAAAAGAAGAAGCGGACGATCACCGAGATCCGCGACTCGAAGCGGACCGGCGAGAAGATGGTCTACACCTCGGTACCCGACTATACCTCGGCGCGCTGGGCGGAGATGGCCGGGGTCGACGTCTGCGTGGTCGGCGACAGCCTCGCCATGGTGGCGCACGGTCACAAGAGCACCATCCCGGCGACCATGGACATGATGGTGATGCACGCCCAGGCGGTGCGGCGCGGCGCGCCCAATACCTTCGTGCTCGGCTGCATGCCCTACCAGAGCTATCACACGGTCGAGCGCGCGCTGGCCAACGCCAGCCGCTTCATGCAGGAGGCCGACTGCGACGCGGTCAAGCCGCAGGGCGGCAAGTCGCAGGCGCACATCCTCAAGTCGCTGGTCGACGCCGGCATTCCCACCGCCTCGCACATCGGCCTGACGCCGCACACCATCGCCATGTTCGGCGGCTTCAAGATCCAGGGCCGCACGGCCGAGGCGGCGATGAAGATCCTGGAGGACGCGCTGGCGATTGAGGACGCCGGCTGCTTCATGCTGGAGTTCGAGGCGGTGCCCGCAAAGATCGCCAAGGTGATTTCCGAGCAGCTCGAGATCCCGACCATCGGCATCGGCGCCGGCGCCGGAACCGACGGCCAGATTTTGCTCAGCTATGACCTGCTCGGCGTCTTCACCGACTTCAAGCCGAAGTTCACCAAGCGCTACGCCAATCTGACCGAGGTCGCGGTCGACGGCCTGCGCCGCTATGTCGAGGACGTCAAGGGCGGCACCTTCCCCGACGACGACCACAGCTACGGCGTCAACGAGGAGGAGTACGAGCGCTTCCTCGGCCTGGTCGAGATGCGACGCCAGCACTGAGCACGCGGCACGGGCCCGGCCAGCATGGCAAGCGGCATGCGAAGCCTTCCCTCGCCGCGCCCATACCGCTAAAATGCAACAAATATATCAATGATAGACGAGCGGCCGCAGAGCCGGAACTCGACAAGGCACCAGGGAGAGTCGCATGAAGACCTATCGGGGGGACCGGACGATCGACGGCGTCGAAGTGACCGTCGACGGCCACCCGCTCGACGAGCGTCTCGATCTCAAGGTGATTTCCCAGAACGGCTTCGAGTGGAGCTACGAGGGGCCGGAGCCGGCCCAGCTCGCGCTCGCCCTGCTCGCCGATCATCTGGGCGACGACCGGCGCGCGCTGGAGCTCCACGAGCCCTTCATGAAGGCGATCGTCGCCAACTTCAACAACGAGTGGGAGATGACGAGCGCGGACGTGGACGACGCGCTCGCCGACATCGAAGCGTCCGCAACCTGACCGCGGCGGCCGCGTCCCTGCGGGGCGGGCGGTGCCTCGGGCAAACGAACCGAGAGGGAGGACAGATGATGGAACTCAGGAGGGGTATCAAGGGGCTCGGACTGGCCGCGCTGGTCGCGGCGGTCGCGACCGTACCGCTGTCGGCGAGTCATGCGCAGGAGCACAAATTCCGCATGGCCACCGGCTGGAGCGGGGGGCCGCTGATGGAGATCGGCGCCCAGGCTTTCGCCGAGAACCTCAACC
>CAZDBC010000325.1:0-4451 GCA_964503295.1 uncultured Kiloniellaceae bacterium
GAGGAGATCGAAGAGGCCTACGACCTCTTCTCGAACCAGCGCGACGGCGTGCTCAAGGTCGCGATCACGCCGTAACGGACGGCGCCGCGCGCGCCTTCGAGCCCGTCACGTGCGCCGTTGGCCGATCGCGTCGAGCGCCGCCACGACCTCGGGGCGCAGCCGAAGGAGCGGCGAACTGCCCGCGGCGTCGCCGTCCACCGTCGCGAAGGTCGAGATGGGCGCCAGCCGCTGCTCGCTGTCCTCGGAGGTCGGTGCGTAGTCGAGCAGTACGGCGAGCCTTCGGCCGAGCCGGGCATAGGCCGCCGCGACCGTCGCCTCGTCGCTGTCGGCCCGGCGCGCAAGGTCGGACAGCGTTGACGCGGCTCCGGGCAGGCGACTGTGGAGAGCAAGGACCTCCATCGTGCTCGACGGAAGCTCCGCGCCGACGACCGTCAGGGCTTCGCCGAACTCCGCTTCGCTCGGAACGTCGCCGCTGCGCCCCTCGCGCAGTCGCGCCAGGCGCTGGTCCAGAGACGTCTTGAGGGACTCGACGGCCAGCTCGACGCTGTCGCCGGTGCTCGATTCGACCAGGCGCCTGCCCAGATAGGCGATGGCCTGAAAGCTGCCCTTTCGTTTGCCCGCGACGATGCGGTAACGGTGATGGTCGATTTCGATGCGCTCTTGCGGCGTCTGCTGGCGTGGTCTGGTCGATGGCACCTGTGACTCCCTCCTAAGAATTGCGGTCGTGCGAATGGTTCCCGGACGATGCCGTGCGCAGCCTGACGACTGCCGCACTGCCGGATTTGTCGGGGATCGGAATCAAGCCTTCCGGCTTGTCATGCAGGAAGCGATCGAGGGCGCGCCGGACGCCCGGCCAGCAGCCGCTGCCGTAGTCGTGGACGATCAGGAACCCGCCGGGCACCAGGCGCGGGTAGAAGAACTCGAGCGCCGCCGCGGTCGGTTCTTCGAGATCGCAGTCCAAATGCACCAGCGCGAATTCGGCGTGTTCGGGAACCAGGCTCGTCGATGCGGGGAATACGCCCGGGCAGTAGACAAGGTTCGGGTGCTCGCCGACGAACGAGCGGACCGCCTCCAGAGAGGCGCCATAGCCGCCCGCGGTTGCGGGCTGCGCCTGGCCGAGCTGTTCGGCGGGGAAACCCGAAAAGGTGTCGAGAAGGTAGAGCTTGCGGTGCGGCGCGAGGCGATGCAGGACCTTCGCCGTGTTGCCGCGATAGACCCCGAGCTCGGCGAACGCGCCCTCGACCTTGGACGCCTCCAGGGTTTCGATGCTGTCGATCAGGAAGTGGAGGCGCGCATAGTCGCCGCGGTAGCTCCCCTTGAGACCATGCTCCCAGTCCTTCTCGATCGGGCGGAGCCCGTCGATACGTTCGGCGTGGCGCAGCGGACGAGACTGCACGTAAGCGCGACGAGAGACGAAGTTGACGGCGGGCATGACGCCATGCACCAGGCCGTGCCGCGCCAGCCTCGCGAGGCTCTTGCGGACGGCGGACCCGGTACGCCGCGCCGCGCGCGCCGGGGCGTTCGAGCGGAAGGCGTTCAAGCGGCGCCACCCTGTCGAGGTCCTGTCGGCGCGGAAGCTTCGTCGTCCGGCTTTCCCTCAGCCGGCGCGTTCTCGGGCAGGCGCCGGTAGAGCTTGCGATCCTGCAGTGCCGCCAAGGCGATGGTCGCGATACGCGTGGGGTCGCCCTCGCGCGTCAACTGAGCGTGCGGATTGCCGGCATGGTCCTTGGCGAAGCCGGCGACGATCCAGACGCCGCTGCCCCCGGCGACCTGCCGGTAGCGCTGGCCGACCTCGACTGCGGTGCGGGACGATAGGCGCGGCATGGCACGTACAGCGGCGTCAGCCGGCATCGGCGACGCGACCCGCGGTGAGGCTGTCCGGGTCGACACCCTTGGCAGCAATGCCGTCGCCGGCTTCGTCATTGGCCCGGCCGGCTAACTCGGACAGCAGCCGGGCGCCGACAGTCTCCAAGCGGTCTCCGGGATTGCCGAAGATGGTTTTCGCCGCGTTCATCATGCTGTCCTGCGCTCACCTGTGCGGTCTGGGGGATGGGAGTCGTGCACCGGCCGTCGAACCGGGGCAGATTCGGAAACGGGGCGAGTCCCCGCCGTCTTGCGCAGCAGGGCCCACATGTTGTCGCCGGTCGGCAGCCGCCAGGTCAGGCCGAACGCGGTTTCGAATCCCTGAGCGCGCGCCATGCGGCGCAGCGTCTTCGGCGTGAAATAGTTGAGGTGATCCGGATAGCGGAAGCCGCACCACCTTCGGCCCATGATGCGTCGATTGAGCGATCCGAAGTTGGGCACCTTGACGATGGCGATGCCTCCGGCCCCGAGAACGCGGTGCAACTCGCGCAGAACCTCGGCCGGCCGCAGCTCGTGCTCGAGATAGGAGCGCAGCGATGCGGCCGTGAAGTATTGCGACGGGAAGCTGCGCAGCCCTTCCAGGCAGGCGGCATTGACGACCCGGCCGCCGCGGGCACGCAGACGCGCGTCGCCCCGCCGGGCAGCATTCGTCGAAATCTCGATGCCGTAGGGCACGAAGTCCGGCGCGAGTCCGTCCAACTGGCTGCCGTCGCCGCAACCCAGGTCCAGAATGTTGCCCGGTCCGGCATAGCGCCCGAACAGGGCCGGCAGATTCCGGCGCGGCAGGAGTCGAAGGCGCCAGCGCGTCTTCCTGCTGATGGCCTGCTGGATTTTGCGCGTCGACTGCCGCCGCTCGCTCTCCAGCCGGGACGTCCGCTCCCAACTCATCCGTTCGAAGAGGTCGACGTAGGGCCGTGCTGTCGTCAGGTAGGTGAAGTCGCAGGTCCGACAGGTCTTGACCAGCCAGGTTCCCAAGGAATAGCGGCTGGGCGGCGTGGTTTCGTTGCCGTCGCCGCACAGCGGACAATCCCGCCAGACGACGTCGGTTGCTGTGCCGGGATCCGGTGGGCGGACCTGCGGTCGAGAGGCCAAGCGGGTCGTGTCGACGTTCAACGGCAATCGCTCCGGCTGGCTCTCCGCGCCGAGCCTCGGGCCGCTTGCGGCGTCAAGGCAGACAGACCGGACTTGGCGGCGGCACTTGTGCAGGTCGTCCCTTCGGCAGGAAGGCTGTCGCATCCCTTCCGCTGGCCTTCACCCTTGTCCCAGGGCCGCGGATGGATCGTGATCCAGCCGTCATGCTCGATTTCGTGTTCGCTGCCGAGCGGGCTGAGCCGGTTCAGCGGCGAGGTCGCCGGTGCCGCGCGCTGCCGGGGCAGGCGGCGGCGACGGCCGGACTGCCGGGCGGCCGGCCCGCTCAAGCTCTTTGGTCTTCGTTCGCCCGCGATCGGCTTGACTCCCGTCTTCGGAGGTCGAATCGCTGCGGGCGCGAGAGGGATGTTGGCCCCGGTCTTCGAGATGACCGCGCGGCCGGGGGTTCACCTGGGCGAGCCGATAGGACGGGCGACAGCGTCACACGCCAGACCGGCGCGGCACAGAGACTTCCCGGGCGTCGTAAGCCATCAAGGACGCGTGCGCTCGCATCGGTTCGACAATGCAGGGCTGTCCCGCTCCCTCATATGGATCCAGGGAGTTCGTGCCCGGACCGATTGAACGGTCCAGGGCGACTAGAGAAAGCAACCGCGTTGATCGTTAAATAGCAATCTCGACAGTCGATTTGTAGCCCGAACTTGCTCCGACGGCGCGCGGGCGCGGCCGGCGGCGGCAGTCAGCGGCTGCGGTTGCCGGGCTTGCGGCCGCGCGGCTGGCGCGCGGGGCGGCGCTGCCCCTCGGATTGCCTGCCGCGGCTGTGGTGGGCGTGGGCGGCGCCCGGGTCGTCGATGGCGCGCTCCTCGCGGGCGCGCTGTCGCTCCACCTTGGGCTGGGCGCGCGCGTCCTCGGCATGGGCCTGTTGCTCCAGCGCCTGCAGCTTGTCCAAGGCGGCGGCCGGGCCGACCGCCAGCAGCGCCTTGATGTCGCTGCCGAGCGCGTCGATGCGCGCGCGCAGGTCGGGATCGAGCGCCGCCTCGAGCCGCGCGACCTCCGCGGCCGCCGCCGGCTCGCCCCAGCTGATGCGGGCGTAGGCCTGGATCAGGCGGCCGAAGTCCTCCTGGTCGCCGGCCGGGGCATCGGTCCGGGCATCCCGGCCGTCGGCAACCTTGCTGTCCTGATTGGCGGCCCGGTTCGGGCCGTCGTCGCGGCGCCCGCGCATCAGCCGTGCCGCGCGTCGCGCGGCCGGTCGAGCGCGGCCGGCGGTGGCGCCTCGATGGTTCTGGTCTCGCGTTTCTTGCTGGATGCCACGGTGGAACTCCTTTTCGTGCGGCTGGTGCGGCGGCGGGCCCTGCGCGCGCCCGCCCGGGGCGCTGCCCGACGGCGCTGGCGGCAGCGGGGCCGGCCGATGCCGGCTCGGCGGTGCTGCGGTTGCTGTGAAGTGCCCCCTGATCCGACGGCGCCCCGCGCGGCGGGGCGCGGGGATCGCGCTCTCTTTCTTT
>CAZDBC010000326.1:0-4440 GCA_964503295.1 uncultured Kiloniellaceae bacterium
GTCGGCGACAGTCTGAAAAAGGCCGGGCAGGAGATTGCCGAGTATTACTCCGGCAACAATACACAAGGCGACCCATAGCGAAAGATAGCGATCAAATACCGACACGTTGACGTCCTTTTGTTTCTGAATGCAACGTTCCCTGACACAATGCGATCAGTTGATGTCTACCGACGGGGTCCTCGGCCTGCATCGGGACGACGGCGTATCGCGACGTCAACTCGTCTCGTACCTTCGCGATCTGTGCGGTTTCCGATGCTGCCCTCTGGAGCAGCAGGGGGTGGCTGGTCCGTGCCGCCGCAAGGCTTGCATTGATGATCCAGCCCCAAGTCTCGATCCCCGCGCGTCGCAGATCATCCTGAAGATGCGCGGCCTCCAGCACGGGTGTTGTCTCCGGCAGCGTGACGATGAAGATCTTCGTCTGATTCGGATCCTGCAGCCGCATCATCGGCGTGACCACGCGGCCCTGTGTGCTCGGTGCGGCATGCCGAACGATATCGCGATGATACGAGCCGGTCGCATCCAGCAACAGCAGCGTGTGACCGGTCGGCGCCGTATCCATCACCACGAAGTGCCGGCTGCTCTCGCGGATCACACGAGAGAATGCCTGGAACACCGCGATCTCCTCGGTGCATGGAGAGCGCAGATCTTCCTCCAGCATGGCACGTGCCTGAGCGTCCAGTCCCTTCCCCTTGGTCTCCAGCACATGAGTGCGATAGCGCGCGGTTTCCTGCGCCGGATCGATCCGGCTGACGGTCAGTTTGGGAACCGCGCCGCCGAGGGTTTCCGTCAGGTGCGCGGCCGGATCGGTCGTGGTCAGCAGAACCTCGTGCCCGCGTGCCGCGAGCTCGACCGCGACCGCCGCGGCCATGGTCGTCTTCCCGACGCCGCCCTTGCCCATGAACATGAGAAGCCCCTTGCCGGGCTTTTCTATCTCATCGACGAGCGATTCAAGATCAGGCAGCTCGTCCTGAATAACCTGGTCCGAACCGGCACCAGCTCTGGTAGCCGGGCCGTTCTTGACGAATCGTCTGAGCGCATCGATGCCGACAATGTTCTCGGGCCGCAGCGGGAACGTCACACGGGGCAGCTGTCCGAGTTCAGCATCCATTGCCGCCAGCGCCGCCCGATCCCGCTCGGCCAGAGCCGCGGCAAGCGGATCGCCGCCGACCTCGTCAGGCATCAGGCCGTTGATGGCAAGTTGCTGGTTTTTGATTCCTATCGCTGCCAGTTCGCGTGACGTCCGCGCGGCCTCGGTCAGAGCCGAGCTGCGCGGGCGAGCAACCAGAATGAGGCGCGTGGTCGCACCGTCGGACAGCCGCGCAACTGCTGACGCGTAGCGTTCACGCTGCTTCTCGAGGCCAGCAAGCGGACCGAGACATGAGGCGTCGCCCTTACCCTGTTCAAGAAACCCCGACCATGCGCCAGGCAGTTGGAGAAGACGGATCGTATGGCCCGTAGGCGCCGTATCGAAGATGACGTGGTCGTACACATCGGTCAGATCGTGATCGGTCAGAAGCGCTGTGAACTCGTCGAAGGCGGCGATCTCCGTGGTGCAGGCGCCCGAAAGTTGTTCCTCGACGCCCTTGAGCGCCTTTTCCGGCAAGACCCCGCGCATGGGGCCGACGATGCGCTCGCGGTATTGCGCGGCCGCATCCTCGGGATCGATCTCGATGGCGTCGAGGCCGGAGACCTGCGAGACCGGGGTGAGGCGGTTGCCGATCTCTGTCTCGAACACCTGACCAACGTTCGACGCTGGATCGGTGCTGACGAGCAGCACCTTCTTGCCCGTGTCGGCAAGGCGGAGGGCCGCTGCGCAGGCCAGCGACGTCTTGCCGACCCCGCCCTTGCCGGTGAAAAAGACGAACTTTGGAAGATCTATGAACATAGCGGTAAAATCCTTGCTGCAGCCGGAGAAACCCGGAGTTCAGCAGCAACCCGTTGAAGTTCTTTCCTGCCTTGCCGTTGTTCCACCACAGCAGGAACCGGATGCCGCTTTCGGCTCGTCGGCGCCAAGCATCCGCTCGGCGAGGCCGACGACGATGGCCGGCAGTTCGTACCCGCCAGATGGATCGAGGATCGCCTTGACGGATGCGTTATCGATGAAGCGACCCGGCTCCTGCGCCAGATTGATGCGGCGGACCTCTATGCCCTGCGCCTTCAGCCAGTCGGTGTCACCGGCGAACCGCGCCAGTTTTGAATCCACCTCGGGACCGCAAATGCCTGTCGAGGAACACATTGGCGGATCATAAACCGTGACACTGATCATGAGACTGCTCCAGATCGGCGAGAGCTTTTCATAGGTTCGCAGCCCGTCGGCGGACAGCAGATGGAACCGCCGAGCTCGCCGCGGCTGTCCTTCTCGAACACCGCATTCAACAGGCCTGCCAGGGGAACAAGACTGTCCGGATTGAGCGAGTAGCAGATCCGTGGGCGCTCGATCTCGCCCGTGATGATCCTCGCCGTCTTCAAAATTCTAAGGTGCTCGGACACGGTGGACTGCGCCAGCCCGACCTCGTCCACGATGTCGCAGCCGATGCACGATTGCTTGGCCAGCAGCAGGCGCACGATGTGGATGCGCGCGGGATGGCCGAGCGCTTTCGCGATCGTTGCAATTTCTTGGTCGCTGAAGTTGGCGCCGGGCGCCAGGGGATCCGCAGCGGATCGGCGGGCGGTCAGTGCGGCCATGGGAACACCTAAAAAATCGTTTATCGACGATTTACGATATATAGGCCGGAAAGGTCGCCGGGTCAATGAATGCCGGAGATATCGGCGATCCTCGGCGGCTCTGGCGACTCCGACCGGCGTCCGCCGGGCCGTGCTAGCCTCTTGCCGGCAATTGACCCGTGCAGCCGGTGGGGCAGCCGGTAGGACGGCGAGGGCGAGATGGCGAATTCGGGAGCAGCCGGTGAGGTCGGCGCGGCGGCCGAGCGCTACCTGGAGCGCGGCTGGTCCGTCCTGCCTTTGCGCCCGCGCGACAAGCGCCCGCTGATCCGCTGGGAAGGGCTGCAGAAGGTGCCGGCCTCGGCCGGACAGTTGGCCGGCTGGTTCAGGCGCCGGCCCGACGCCAACCTTGGGATCGTGACCGGCGCGGTCTCCGGGCTGATCGTGCTCGACATCGATCCCGGTCACGGCGGCACGGAGTCGCTCGCCCGGCTCGAGCGCCGCTTCGGCGCCCTGCCGGCAACGCCCGAGGTGGCGACCGGGGGCGGCGGACGGCACCTCTACTTCGGCCACCCGGGCGGCTTGGTGCGCAACCGGGTCGGTCTCGCACAAGGCATCGACCTGCGCGGCGAGGG
The DNA here is from genome assembly GCA_964503295.1 of uncultured Kiloniellaceae bacterium. Taxonomy (GTDB): domain Bacteria; phylum Pseudomonadota; class Alphaproteobacteria; order Kiloniellales; family Kiloniellaceae; genus CAZDBC01. Next base: position 3,297 of record CAZDBC010000326.1, read on the forward strand.
CGGCTACGTGGTCGCGCCGCCATCGATCCATCCGAACGGGCGGGTTTACGCCTGGGTCGCCGGGCGCGGGCCCGACGACCTTGGGCTCGCCGAACTGCCGCGCTGGCTGCTGTCGGGCCGGGTGCGGGCCGGCCGCGCGCGCGAGAACTGGCGGCGGCTGGTGCGCGCCGGGGTGACGGAGGGCGAGCGCAACAACACCATCGCCTCCCTGACCGGCCATCTGCTGTGGCACGACGTCGATCCCGAAGTGGCGCTCGAACTCATGCTGGCCTGGAACCGCGCGCGCTGTCGGCCGCCGCTCAGCGACGCGGAGGTGGCGCAGGTCGTGAACAGCATCACGCGCCTGCACCAGCAGGAGGAGGAGGACGACGACGACGGCCAGCCTTGAGGCCGTCTTCGCGCAGGATTTTTGTTGTGCCGTACCTCCTCGGCGCGGATCAAAAGGTTCCCCAGCGGCGTTTCCTAGTATTTGGAATTCGCTGGAGGCGCAGCATGGCCAACGCAAGCAAGGGAGCCGGACAGGCCGGCGAGCCTTTCACCCTGCGCGAGGTCGCCATTCCCCCGCTGGAACTGGCGGGCTCGCTCCGCAGCCCGCAGGACCCGCGCGGCATCGTCGTCTTTGCTCACGGCAGCGGCTCGAGCCGCTTCAGCCCACGCAACACTGCCGTCGCCGAGGTCTTCGCTCGCCACGGCATCGCCAGCCTGCTGTTCGACCTGCTGACCGAGACGGAAGAAGGCGATCGGGCCAAGGTCTTCGACATTCCGCTCCTGGCCGAGCGCCTGCGCGCGGCCGTCGCCTGGACCGGCCAGGAAAGCGCTCTCGCCGACCTGCCCGTTGGGCTGTTCGGCGCCAGCACGGGCGCGGCCGCGGCCCTGGTCGCCGCCGCCGAGATCGGCGAGGGCGTGGCTGCGGTCGTCTCGCGCGGTGGACGGCCGGACCTCGCCGGGCCGGCGCTGGCCCGCGTCCGTGCGCCGACGCTGCTGATCGTCGGCGGCGCCGACACTCCGGTGATCGCGCTGAATGAGGAGGCACTGGCCGAGCTGCGCTGCGACAAGCGGCTCGAGATCGTGCCCGGCGCGACGCATCTTTTTTCCGAACCGGGTGCGCTGGAACGGGTGGTCGAACTCGCCGCCGCGTGGTTCC
>CAZDBC010000327.1:0-4422 GCA_964503295.1 uncultured Kiloniellaceae bacterium
CCTGATCGTGGTCGCCCCGAACCGGCGCGGCATCTGGGCGCGATTCGAGCGCACGCCGCTCGGCTGGGGCCATCCCTACAGCCAGTCGCAGCTCTCGCGGCTGCTGCGCGAGTACATGTTCGTGCCGTCCCAGCGCAGCGAGGCCCTGTTCATTCCGCCGCTGCGCTCGCGCGCCCTGCTCGGCTCGGCGCCGGCGTGGGAGCGCATCGGCAAGCGCTGGTTCCCGACATTCGCCGGGGTGGTCATGATCGAGGCCGGCAAGCAGCTCTACGCCGTCAATCCGCAGCGCCAGGCACGCGGCTTCCGGCGCCCGGTGCTGATCCAGATGCCGCAGCCGGGGGGCCGGGTGGCGTCGCGCGCTGCTGGCCGCGCGCCTTGAGCAGGAAGATCGCCTGCTCGCCGAGCAGGTTGGCGAGCGGCAGATTACGCGACGGCGCGCGGCGACCGCGGCTGTCGAGCACCAGGGTGCGCTCGACCGCGATGTCGCATTCTGCGCAGAGCGCGAGGAAGTCGCGGATCGTGCAGAGATGGATGTTTGCGGTTGCGTACCAGGGCTCGGGCAGGCAGGCAGTGACCGGCATGCGCCCGCGCAGCAGGAGGTGCAGGCGCACGCGCCAGTGGCCGAAGTTGGGAAACGACACGATCGCATGGCGGCCGATGCGCACAAGCTGCTCCAGCACCCGGCGCGGCGCGCGGGTCGCCTGCAGGGTCTGCGACAGGATCGCGTAGTCGAAGGCGTCGTGCGGGTAGTTGACGAGGTCGGTGTCGGCGTCGCCCTGGATCACCGACAGGCCGTGGCTGACACAGGCGTTGACGCCGCGCTGCGACAGCTCGATGCCACGCCCCGTGACGCCCTTGGCCGCCGCGAGATGGGCGAGCAGCGCGCCGTCGCCGCAGCCGATGTCGAGAACGCGCGCGCCCGCCGGCACCATCTCCGCGATCAACTCGAGATCCGGGCGGATGGGGCCGATGGCCTTCGGGCCGGGCGGGGCGCCGGCGTCGTCGCGTGGAACCATGGGTTCTCTCCCGGGCGCCGGCCGTCGTTACCGCGCCGGCAGCCCGCACAGCTCGGCGCAGCTGTTCAGGAAGCCGCCGACCGTGGTCTTGAACTCGGGCACGTCGAGCAGGAAGGAGTCGTGTCCGGCGTCGCTCTCGATCTCGACGAAGCTGACGTCGGCGGCGCAGGCGTTGAGTGCGTGCACGATGTCGCGGTTCTCGCTGGTCGGGAACAGCCAGTCGCTGGTGAAGGAGACGACGCAGAAGCGCACCGGCGTGTCGCGGAAGGCGTTGGCCAGCACGCCGCCGTGCTCCTGCGCCAGATCGAAGTAGTCCATCGCGCGCGTGATGTAGAGATAGGAATTGGCGTCGAAGCGCTCGACGAAGCTCGAGCCCTGATAGCGCAGGTAGCTCTCAACCTGGAAATCGGCGTCGAAGCCGAAGGTGGGCTTGCTGCGGCCCTGCAGGCGGCGGCCGAACTTGCGGTGCAGCGCCGGCTCCGAGAGGTAGGTGATGTGCGCGGCCATGCGCGCGACCGCGAGGCCGCGGCGCGGAATGCGCCCGGCCGAGAGGTAGTCGCCGTCGCACCAGTCGGGGTCGGCGATGATCGCCTGCCGACCGACCTCGTGAAAGGCGATGTTCTGCGCGGTATGGCGCGCGGCGGTGGCGATCGGCACCGCCGCGAAGACGCGCTCGGGATAGCTTGCCGCCCATTCCAGCACCTGCATGCCGCCCATCGATCCGCCGAGGACGCAGAACAGCCGCTCGATGCCCAGATGGTCGATAAGCAGCTTCTGCGCGCGCACCATGTCGGCGATGGTAATGACCGGAAAGCGCAGGCCCCAGGGCTTGCCGGTGGCCGGGTCGATCGAGCGCGGCCCGCTCGTGCCCATGCAACCGCCGAGCACGTTGGCCGCGATGACGAAATAGCGGTCGGTGTCGAGCACCAGCCCGGGGCCGACCATGAAGTGCCACCAGCCGGGCTTGCCGGTGATCGGGTGCGGCTCGGCCAGGTACTGGTCGCCGGTCAGCGCGTGGCAGACCAGGATCGCGTTGGAGCGGTCGGCGTTGAGCTCGCCGTAGGTCTGGTAGGCGAGGGTGAAGGGGCCGAGCCGGGCGCCGCAGTCCAGCGTCAGCGGTGTGTCGCCACCGAACTCGACCCGGTGGCCGGGCAGCCGCCAGCTCTCGGTCGCGGAGGCGAAGGAGGTGCTTTCCAGGTTCATGGACGGGCGGCCGGCGTGGATTTATGGTGATCGTACAAAAGATAGTCAGGAGCGAGGGCTGTCAACGCTTTCCTTGCCGCACTGCGGTAGGGACGGTTTCCTTTGCTTTTGCCCGGCCCTCTGACTATCTCTTGTCGCCCCGAGACCGGACGTCTTGAGTCAATGCCCTCCAGCGACCAGTCACTAGCCGAACTGCGCCGGCGGATCGACGAGATCGACGCCGCGCTGCAGGATCTGTTGATCGAGCGCACCAGTCTGGTCGCGGAGATCCGGCAGGCCAAGGCTGACGGCGGCCCGGCCATGCGCCCGGGCCGCGAGGCCGAGATCCTGCGCCGCCTCATGGCGCGCCATCGCGGACCCTTCCCGCGCCCGGTCGTGGCGCGCATCTGGCGCGAGATCTTCGCCGTCTTCAACGCCCTGCAGGGCGACTTCGCGATCGCGGTCTACGCCCCGCGCGAGGAGCGCGCGCTGGCCGGGCTGGCGCGCGACCATTTCGGCTCGCTGACGCCGATCACGAGCTACGAGACCGCGCACGGCGTGCTGCGTGCCGTGACCGCCGCCAAGGCCACAGTCGGCGTGCTGCCGATCCCCTCGGAGGGCGAGCCGCACCCCTGGTGGCCCTCGCTCGCGCGCGGCGACGGCTCGGAGCCGCGCATCGTCGCCTGCCTGCCCTTCGCCGCCATGCGGCCGAACAACAGCCTGCGCCCCGAGGGCCTGGTGGTCGGCACGCGCATGCACGAGCCGAGCGGCGACGACCGCAGCTTCCTGATCCTGGAATGCGCCGAGGGCATCTCGCGCAGCGCGCTGCAGCGCCTGCTCGGCCTGACCGGCTTCGACGAGCCGCAGGTGCGCAGCGGGCGCGACGACGGCGACAGCCATCTCTACCTGGTCGAGGTCGGCGGCTTCGTCGCCGAGAGCGATCCGCGGCTGGCCCAGGTGCTGGCCGGCAGCCCCGATCGCATCCGCGGCATCTGGGTGGCCGGCAGCTTCGCGGTCCCGCTCGCCGATACCCTTGCCGATTTCGCGCCGGCCGGCGAGGGCGAGCCGAGCCTGGCCGGATCGGGCGGCCGCGCGGGAAGCGCATCGCCATGAGCCTGACGCCGCGTCCCGGCATCCTGGAGATTGCGCCCTACGTCGGCGGCGATGCCAGCGCGCCCGGCGCCAACCGCGTGATCCGCCTCGCCTCGAACGAGAATCCGCTCGGCGCCAGCCCGCTCGCGACGGCCGCCTACCGCGACCTGGCCGATCGGCTGCACCGCTATCCCGACGGCGGCAGCGAGGGCCTGCGCCGTGCGATCGCCGAGAGCGAGGCGCTCGATTCCGGCCGCATCGTCTGCGGCGCCGGCTCGGACGAGTTGATCTCCCTGCTGGTGCGCGCCTTCGCCGGGCCCGGCGACGAGGTGCTCTACAGCGAGCACGGCTTTCTCATGTACCCGATCTCGGCGCGCACCGTTGGCGCGACGCCGGTCGCGGCACCCGAGACGGCACTGCGCGCCGACGTCGACGCGCTGCTCGCCCGCGTCGGGCCGCGCACGCGCCTGTTGTTCCTGGCCAACCCCAACAACCCGACCGGCAGCTACCTGAGCGGCGCCGAGCTGCGCCGGCTGCACGAGGGGCTGCCGCCGGGCGTGCTGCTCGTGATCGACGCCGCCTATGCCGAGTACGTCGACGCACCCGACTACGAAAGCGGTGTCGCCATGGTCGAGGCCTTCGACAACGTGGTCATGACTCGCACTTTCTCGAAGGTGCACGGCCTCGCCGCCCTGCGCCTCGGCTGGGCCTACTGCCCGCCGGTGGTGGCCGACCTGCTGCATCGCCTGCGCGGGCCGTTCAACGTCTCGGCGCCAGCCCAGGCGGCAGGCGCGGCCGCCGTGCGCGACCGCGCCTTCGTCGCGCGCTCGGCGGAGCACAACGCCCTGTGGCGGCGCTGGACCGCCGAAGAGGTGGAGCAGCTCGGTCTCGAGCCTTTCCCGAGCGCCGGCAACTTCCTCCTGGTGCGCTTCCCGGCCGCGCCCGGGCGCGACGCCGGCGCGGCGCTCGCCCACTGCAAGGCGCAGGGCATCCTGCTGCGCCAGATGAATGCCTACGGCCTGCCCGACTGCCTGCGCGTGACGATCGGCACCGAAGAGGAGATGCGCGCCGTGGTCGACTGCCTGGCCGAGTTCCTGTCATGAACGCGCGCGAGCTGGCCAGCGGCCGCTTC
>CAZDBC010000328.1:0-4416 GCA_964503295.1 uncultured Kiloniellaceae bacterium
GGGATAGGCGACCCAGCCAACGATCACGATCATCGGCATCAGAAGGAATATGACGCCGAAGAGATCGATATAGGCCTTATAGCGCTGCGTCCCGGGCCGGTAGAAGATGTCCACCCGAACGTGAGCATTGTGCAGAAGGGTATAGCCGGCGCCGAGCATGAAAGTGGTGCCGTGCAGCCAGACGTAGGATTCCTGGAGCCATACCCAGCCGATTGCATAGACGTAGCGCAGCACGACCACGACGAAGGTGATCAGCACCATGGCGAGCGTCAGCCAAGCGACGCCCCGGCCGATCGCCTCGTTCAGGCGATCGACGGCCCGAATGAACGAAACCAGACCTGCCACCAACCCCTGCCGTTCTGCCGGTCGCATTCGTTGCTTGTCGGGCATTGCACGCCGTGAAAAGGACACCCCCTCGTGCCCCAAGGCGTTGCAAACCCCCGGACTTATAAGCCCCGCCGGCCGGAGGCACAACGACTAATGGTCTGGCGGAGGACCGGCCCCCTCGGCCCGGGCATCCGCCCGTCAGCCGAAGCGGTTGGAGCGGGGAAATCCGCTCGGCGGCAGCCGGCCGGCCTGCGCCCGCCGGCCGATCCAGTCGTCGATCCGGGTCTCGGTCCGCGTGCGCCCCGCCCCGGCAGACCAGGTCAGTCCCTCGGAGCGTGCAAAGGTCTTAATGTCGGCGAGACCGCCGTCCCGGTACTTCTGCAGTATCACGCCGCGCCCGCGCGTCATCTCGGGAAGCTCTTCGAGAGAGAAGATCAATAGCCGGCGGTTCTCGCCGATGACCGCAACCATGTCGCCCTGGACCGGCGTGCAGGCGGCGGCCTCGGCCCCGCTAGACAGGTTCATGATCTGGCGGCCCGCCTTGGTCTGCGCGATCACCTCGTCTTCGGGGACGACGAAGCCGCGGCCGTCGGCCGAGGCGACCAGGAGCCGCCGCCCGGGCTTGTGGACCATCAGCGAGACGACATCCTGGTCGTTGGGCAGGTCGATCATCAGGCGCAGAGGCTCGCCGAAGCCCCGCCCCCCGGGCAGGCGGTCGACGCCGAGCGTGTAGAAGCGGCCGTTGGTCGCGAAGACGACCAGCTTGTCGGTGGTGTAGGCGTGCAAGGCAAAACGGCCGCGGTCGCCTTCCTTGTGCTTGACGTCGCCGACCTCCTCCAGGTGGCCCTTCATGGCCCGGATCCATCCCTTGCTCGACAGCAGCACCGTGACCGGCTCGCGCTCGACCACCGCCTCAAGCGGAACCACCACCGCGCTCGGCGGCGCGCCGATCTCCGTGCGCCGCTTGCCGAGCGGATGCTGCGCTCCGAAGGCCTTCTTGAGCGCCCGAATCTCCTCCCCGATCGCCTTCCAGCGCCGCTCGTCGCTGGCGAGCAGAGCCTTGAGGTCCTTCTGCTCGGCCTTCAGCGCCTTGTGTTCCTTGCGGATCTCGACCTCTTCCAGCTTGCGCAGGGCGCGCAGACGCATATTGAGGATCGCCTCGGCCTGCACGTCGCTGAGATCCCAGCGCGCGATCATCTCCGCTTTGGGGTCGTCCGCCTCCCGGATCAGGCGAATCACCTCGTCGAGATTGAGATAGGCGATGAGATAGCCGTCCAGCACCTCCAGCCGGTGAGCGATCTTGCCCAGGCGGAACTCGCTGCGGCGGCACAGCACCTCGTGGCGATGGTCGAGGAAGGCCTGCAGGACTTGCCGCAGGTCCATGACGCCGGGCGTGTGGTCGGCCGCCAGAACGTTCATGTTGAGCGGCACGCGCACCTCGAGGTCGGTCTGGCGAAACAGCGATTCCATCAGCACGGCCGGGTCGACGTTGCGGCTCTTGGGCTCGAGTACCAGGCGCACGTCCTCCGCCGATTCGTCGTGAACGTCGCCGAGCAGGGCGAGCTTGCGCGCCATCAGCAGCTCCGCGATCTTCTCGATCAGGCGCGACTTCTGGACCTGATAGGGAATCTCCGTGACGACGATGCGGTAGCCGCCGCCCTTGACCGGCTCGGTCTGCCAGCGCGCGCGCAGGCGAAAGGAGCCGCGCCCGCTTCGGTAGGCCTCGAGGATGCTCTCGCGCGGCTCGACCAGAATGCCGCCGGTGGGGAAATCCGGCCCGGGCATCAGCTCGACCAGCTTCTCGATCGTTGCGCGCGGCGCCTTGATCAGATGCAGCAGGGCATCGCAGATCTCGCCGATGTTGTGCGGCGGAATGGCGGTGGCCATGCCGACCGCGATGCCCTGGGCCCCGTTGGCCAGCAAGTTCGGGAAGGCGGCCGGGAGTACGACGGGCTCTTCGGACTCCCCGTCGTAGGTCGCGCGGAAATCAACCGCGTCCTCGTCGATTCCTTCGAGCAGACGGTTGGCGATCTCGGTGAGCCGCGCCTCGGTGTAGCGCATGGCCGCGGCGTTGTCGCCGTCGATGTTGCCGAAGTTGCCCTGCCCGTCGATCAGCGGATAGCGCAGGGCAAAATCCTGGGCGAGGCGCACCAGGGCGTCGTAGATCGCCTGATCGCCATGTGGATGGAACTTACCGATCACGTCGCCGACCACGCGGGCCGACTTCTTGTAGGCGCTGTTCGGATCGAGACGAAGCTGCCGCATGGCATAGAGCAGGCGCCGGTGCACCGGCTTCAGCCCGTCGCGCACGTCGGGCAGCGAACGCGACATGATCGTCGAGAGCGCATAGGAGAGATAGCGCTCCGACAGGGCATCGGTCAGGCGAATGTCGAGAATGTCGCCGGCGGCGTCTGGCGTGATGGCGGAACTCACGGGATATCGGCCAAGTCAACGAATCGAGGGATCACGAGCGAACCATAAGCTAGGATTCGGCGCTTTCCGGCACAATGTCCAGCGCCGCACGGATCGACCCTTGGTATCCACGCTCAGAATCTGTCGATGGCGTAGCGCGACATATCGATGCCGCTGGCCCGGCCCGCGACCAGATCGGCGATCAGCTCGCCGGTGCGCGGTCCCAGCATGAAACCGCAGTGACCGTGACCGAAGGCGAAGTAGGCGTTGCGGTGGTGCGGAGATCGGCTGATCACCGGCAGCGAATCCGGCATCGAGGGGCGATGGCCCATCCAGCGCGTCGTTCCCTTGTCGTCGAGATTCGGGAACCAGCGCTTGACGTGACCGCGCAGGACCTCGGCGCGGCGCCAGTCCGGCGCCGCGTCCAGTCCGCCCAGCTCGACCGTACCGGCCACCCTGAGGCCGATTTCCAGAGGCGTGCAAACAAAAGCCCGTTCGGTCGAGTAGACCGGCAGGCGCGGCGCGACACCCGGGTCGGGAATCGTCAGGTGATAGCCGCGCTCGGTCTCCAGGGGGACCGGACTGCCGAGCGCCCGGCTGAGCTGCCCGGACCAGGCGCCGGCCGCCACCACCACCTCGCGGCAGGGCAGCGCGCCCTGATCGGTGATCACGGCGCGGGGGCCGTCCGGACCGATCTCGAAACCGCGCGCCTCGCGCGTCAGAAGGGTTCCGCCGGCACGGACGAAGGTCTCGGCCAGCACCTGAACCAGGCGCAGGTTGTTCACGCTGTAGGCGACGTCCGGATAGTAGACGCCGGTCTTGAAGATGGGCGCGAGCGCCGGCTCGCGCTGACGAATTTCCTCGGCCGGCAGAATGTCGAACCTGACGCCGCGCCGGCGCAGGATCTCCAGCAGCGGTCGATAGGCGGCGAAGCCTGCCTCGGTCTCATAGACGCACAGCCAGCCGGTCCGCTTCATCATGTCGGGCGCACCGGCCCGTTCCAGCAGGCGGGCATGGGCCGCGATGTTCCCGGTCATGAGGTCCTTAAGGGCGGTCGAGATCTGCTCCACCCGTGCCGACGAGCCCGCGGCGAGGAACCTGAACAGCCAGGGCGTGAGGCGCGGCAGGTAGGCCCAGCGGATGGCAAGCGGGCCGAGCGGATCGCGCAGCATCTTCGGTACCCGCTTCAGGATGCCCGGCGTCGCGACCGGAATGACCGACTCCTCGCTGATGACCGAGCCATTGCCGAACGACGCGCCCGCTCCCGGCCCCTCGCGGTCGATGACCACCACCGACCGCCCCTCGCCTTGCAGAGCAAGCGCACAGGAGATGCCGACGATCCCGGCACCGATTACGACAGTCGCGTCGGTCGGGGCGGCATCCGCCCCGCCGCCGGCTCCAGAAGCCACAGTCGTCACGCCAACTCCTTCCCCCGCTCGAATGGGGCGGCAGCTTAGGGGTCGCCCCCGTGCCGGCACAAGCGCGGCCGCGGCACCCGGGTGAACATTCAGTCGGACGACGCGGCGAAACGGTCGGCCAGCCGCAGCCGTGCCGCCGGCAGGTCACGGTCCTGGGGATGAAAGATGTGCCGGCGCAGAAAGTAACCGGTGAGCTCCAGGCCCTGCCGGACCTCGGCGCGGCCGCCGCCGCCGCGGCCGGCCAGAAAGCCGGGGAGCG
>CAZDBC010000329.1:0-4368 GCA_964503295.1 uncultured Kiloniellaceae bacterium
TCAAGGACCGCAAGGGCGTCAACGTGCCCGGCACGGTGCTGCCGATTTCGCCGCCGACCGAGAAGGACCGCAAGGATCTCGCGTTCGGGCTGGAATTGGGCATCGACTGGATCGCCCTCTCCTTCGTCCAGCGGCCCGACGACTTGGCCGAGGCGCGCAAGCTGATCCAGGGGCGTGCGGCGCTCATGTCGAAGATCGAGAAGCCGGCCGCCGTCGATTGCCTGGACGATCTCGTCGGCCTGTCCGATGCGGTGATGGTCGCCCGCGGCGACCTGGGCGTGGAACTGCCGCCCGAGGAGGTGCCGGGCCGGCAGAAACAGATCATTGCGTCCTGCCGGCATGCCGGCCGGCCGGTCGTGGTCGCAACGCAGATGCTGGAGTCGATGATCACCGCGCCGACGCCGACCCGCGCGGAGGCCTCGGACGTGGCAACCGCCGTCTACGACGGCGCCGATGCCGTCATGCTGTCGGCCGAGACGGCAGCCGGCCAGTATCCGGTGGAGGCGGTCACCATCATGGACAAGATCATCGCCAGCACGGAGGGCGACTTCTCCTATCGCCGCATCCTCCACGCCCTCACTCCGGAGCCCGAGGCAACCGCCGCCGACGCCATCTGCAAGGCGGCAGCGCAGGTCGCGGCGACGATCTCGGCGGCGGTGATCGTGACCTATACGCAGTCCGGCTCGACCGCGCTCCGGGCGGCGCGCGAGCGGCCCGACGTGCCGATCGTGCTGCTCACCACGCGCACCGACACCGCGCGTCGCTTGTCGCTGCTGTGGGGCGCGCACTGCGTGCAGGCGGAAGATGCGCGCAACACCGCCGAAATGGTCCAGAAGGCGCGGCGCATCGCGGTCCAGCAGGGCTATGCCGGACCCGGGCAAAAACTGGTCATCGTCGCCGGCGTGCCCTTCGGCCACCCGGGCACGACCAACCTCCTGCGCATCGCCTGGATCGACTGACGTCTTGTCGCCGCTACGCGGCCGGCAGGCGCCGGCGCAACAGTCCCAGGGAATCGAGCGAGAAGAGCGCGAGACCTAACCATATGCAACCAAAGGTCACGGCGTGCGCCGACGTAAAGGGCTCGCCGTAGAGCAGCACGGCGAGCAGGAAGTGGCAGCTCGGGGCAATGTACTGGAACAGGCCGATCGTCGAGTAATTGAGGCGCCGCGCCCCGCTCGTGTAGCACAGCAATGGCAGGGCGGTAACGATGCCGGCCGCGAGCAGCAGGCCGTCGATGGCCAGATCGCCGCGCCCGAAGGCGCCTTTGCCAAGCCAGGCGAGCGTGACCAGATAGCCGATCGCGAGCGGCAGCATGAGGCCGGTCTCGACCAGCAGCCCCTCGACCGAGCCGATCCTGATCATTTTGCGGATCAGGCCGTAAAAGCCGAAGCTGAAAGCGAGTGCCAGGGAAACCCAGGGCAGTCCGGCGGTCTGCCAGGCCAGGTTGAGCACCCCCAATGCGGCAAGGCCGACCGCCACCGCCTGCCAGAAGCGCAGCCGCTCGCGCAGCACCAGCACGCCGAGCAGCACGTTGACCAGGGGGTTGATGAAGTACCCGAGGCTGGCCTCCAGCACCCGATCCTGGGCGATCGCCCAGATGAAGACCACCCAGTTGATGGAGATGAAACCGGCACTGGCCAGAAGCAGCAGGCAGGTCGTTCGCTCGGCGAGCGCTGCGCGCAGACCGTGCCACTGGCGGCCCAGCGTGACCAGGAGCAACAGCAGCGGCACAGCCCAGACCACCCGGTGGGCCAGCACCTCGACCGCCGGCACCACGCCGACCTCCTTGAAGTAGATCGGGTTGGCGCCCCAGAACAGGAAGGCGGCCAGGGCGAAGAAGACGCCGGACAGGGTTTCTTTGGGCGGCGGCAAGGTGCTCGGGATCCTTCTCGTTCGCACGCAGCCTAGCGGCCGGCGACGCCCGGGCAAACCGGCCCGGCCGCATGGCACCTATGCGGATGCGGAACCGATCTGCCGGCTGCGGCCCGGCCGGCCTTGGCCTAGATCTTCTGCTCGTCGAGCCGCTTGCGCAGGATCTCGGCGTTGCGCTTGGCGGCATAGAGATTGGGATGGATCTCGAGCGCGGCCTCGAAAGCCTCCAGGGCGCGCACCTCGTCGCCCAGGGCGACATAGACCAGGCCGCGGCCCGACAGGGCGCCGAAGTGACGCGGTTCGAGCGCCAGGGTCTTTCGGATGTCGGCCAGGGATGCCCCGAAGTCGCCGCGCAGGTAGTGCACCGTTGCCCGCTTGTTCCAGCCCTCGGCATAGTCGGGCGCGATTTTCACCACCTGGTCGAAGGCGCGCAGGGCGGCCCCGAGATCGTCGCGCGCCATGGCCGCCATGCCCTGCCGCATCAGCAGGGTGACGGCGCGGTCGTCGCTCTCGAGCCACAGCGACCAGATGCGCTGCTCGACGGCGCGCGCCGGCTCGACGTCGGGCGCCTCGACCAGAAGCGCGAAGAGCTGGTCGAGACGCGGGTCGTTCTGGTCGCACCACGCGGGTCTCGGCGTCATCGATGCGGCGAGCAGCAGCGCGCCGAAGGCCAAAGCGTTTGCCCAGTGCCGTCCCATGTCTGTAACTATGGGCCATAGTCCGCTGGCGCCCAAGGGCCCGTCCGGCGCGCTGGCGAAAACGTGAGCAGCAAGGAGAGCGTCAGGTATGACGGTGACGGCCCATTTCGCAGCGACTTACGAGGAGGCGCGGGGCAAGTTCCGCGAGGCGGCGAAGGGCGCCGGCGCCCGGCTGTTCGAGGTCGCGAACCCGCGGCGCGGGCCCCATGGCGAGGACTTGACCACCGATATCGCCTGGCTCGGCCCGCGCGATGCGGAACGCGTGCTGATGACCCTGTCGGGCACCCACGGCGTGGAAGGTTTCTGCGGCTCGGGCGTCCAGGTCGCCTGGTTCGAGACCGGCCTCGCGCAGAACGAACTGCCGCCCGGCATGGCGCTGATGCAGGTGCACGGCATCAACTGCCACGGTTTCGCCTGGCTGCGCCGCACGACCGAGGAGAACGTCGACCTCAACCGCAACTTCATCGATTTCGACCAGCCGTTCCCTGAGAACGCGGGCTACGACGAGCTGGCCGAGGCGATCTGTCCGCCGGAATGGAACGATGCCGTGATCGCGCAGACCGCGGCGATCCTGCTCGCCTATGCGGACAAGCACGGCATGCGCGCGCTGCAGTCGGCCGTCTCCAGCGGCCAGTACAGGCACCCGCACGGGATTTTCTACGGCGGCAATAGCCCGACCTGGGCGCACCAGACGCTGGAGAAGATCCTGACCGAACATCTCGGGGGGGCGAAAAAGGTCGCCGTGATTGACTATCACACGGGTCTCGGTCCGCGCGGTTACGGCGAGCGCATCTGCGTTCATCCGCCCGGCTCGCGCGACCTCGAGCGCGCCCGGCAGTGGTACGAGGACGATGTCACCTCGCCGGCGCTGGGCAACTCCAGCTCGGTGGAGATCAAGGGCTACAATTTCCTCGGCATGCGGGCTGCGTTGCCCGACGCCGAGTTGACCCACATCGCGCTCGAGTACGGCACCCTGCCCACCGAGGAGGTCAAGCTGGCGCTGCGCGCCGACAACTGGCTCCACGTTCACGGCGCCCCGCTGGAGGCCTTCCGCAACGGCCAGGCCGTCGGTATCAAGCGGCAGATCCGCGACGCCTTCTATCAGGACGCCGACGACTGGAAGGAGATGGTCTGGGAGCGCGGCGCGGCGACCCAGCGCCTCGCCTTGCGCGGCCTGAGCGAGGGCTGAGGACGCCGGTCCGCTCGGGCGCTGCGGTCTACTCCGCCGCCGTCTGCCGCTCCGCCGGGTTGCGGAAGGCGGTTAGGAGACTGGTCTCCTCGGCCTTGGCCCGTGCGACGTTCGCGTCCTTGATATGGCCGAAGCCGCGGATCCGGTCCGGCAATGCGGCGAGTGCAACGGCCGTCGCGTGGTTGTCCGGGTCGAGACCGGCCATCACCTCGTCGAGCAGGCGTTCATAGTCGCGCACGAGCTGTCGCTCCATCTTGCGTTCGGCGCTGTAGCCGAAGATGTCGAGCGGCGTACCGCGCAGCCGGCGCAGCCGCGCCATGGCGCGGAACAGCGACAGCACCCAGCCGCCGTATTCGCGCTTTTGCAGCTCGCCGGTCTCGGGATCGCGCGGCGCGAGCAGGGGCGGCGCCAGGTGGAAGCTCAGCTTGAAATCGCCGGCGAACTGCGCGGTCAGCTTCTCGCGGAACTCGGGTGCTGCGTAGAGCCGCGCGACCTCCCATTCGTCCTTGATCGCCAGCAGCTTGAAGTAGTGGTGCGCGACCGCCTCGGCGAAACCGCTCTTGCCCGGTGCACGTTCGGCTTCGGCCTTGCGTGCGCGCTCCACCAGGG
>CAZDBC010000330.1:0-4356 GCA_964503295.1 uncultured Kiloniellaceae bacterium
CGAAGGTCCGGTAGTCGCCGACCGCCTGCTCGGTGAGGGTGAAGTAGTGCGGGGCCGTATTGCAGGTCACATCCAGGCCGCGTGCCTTGGCCCGGCGGACTGCCTCGACCGCTTCGGCCGTCGAGATGTGCGCGGCGTGATAGCGCCCGCCGGTGAGTTCGACGAGCCGGAGGTCGCGCTCGACCATCATGACCTCGGCGATCGCCGGAATGCCCGGCAGGCCAAGCCGCGTGGCAATTTCGCCTTCGTTCATGACGCCGTTGGCCAGTGACGGCACCTCCGGGTGCTGGACGATCAACTGGTTGAAGGTCTGGCTGTAGCTCAGCGCCCGGCGCATCACCAGGGCATCGTCAACGGCGCGCAGGCCGTCGGTGAAGCCGAGCGCGCCGAACTCACTCAGCAATCCGTACTCGGTCAGCTCGCGTCCCTCGAGGCCGCGGGTCGCCGCGCCATAGCTGAAGATCTTGACCAGCTTGGCCTCGCGCGCCCGGCGCGCAACGAACTCGACGCCGGCGACATCGTCGACCACCGGGTTGGTGTTTGGCAGGGCGACCAGCGCGGTCACGCCGCCGGCCGCTGCGGCCAGACTGGCGCTGGCGATGGTTTCCTTGTGCTCCTCGCCCGGTTCGCGCAACTGGACCCGCATGTCGATCAGACCCGGCGCCAGGCACAGGCCGTCGCAGTCGACCACGGGTATGCCGTCCGGCACGCCCTCGTTGAACAGCTCCGGGCCCAAATCGCTGATGCGGCCGTTCTCCGCAAGCAGCGCGCCTGGCGCATCAAGTCCGCTCGCGGGGTCGAGCAGCCGGGCGTTGACGTAGGCAGTGCGATGGCGCGCGACCGTCGCCGGGGGGCGGGGCGGCTCGTTCATGGCGGATTCATGGCGGGCTGTTGCCGCCCTGGATGCCGCGGGTCAGGGCATCGAGGCAGGCCATGCGAACGGCCACGCCCATCTCGACCTGTTCGCGGATGACGGAGCGGTTGATGTCGTCGGCCAGGTCGCTGTCGATCTCGACGCCACGGTTCATGGGGCCGGGGTGCATGATCAGGGCGTCCGGCTTGGCTTCCTGGAGCTTGGCGTGGTCGAGCCCGAAGAAACGGAAGTATTCGCGAATGGAGGGTACGTAGCTGCCCTGCATCCGTTCGGTCTGCAGGCGCAGCATCATGACAATGTCACAGTCGCGCAGCCCTTCGCGCATGTTGATGAAGCACTCGACTCCGAGCCGGTCGATGTCCGCGGGCAGCAGGGTAGGTGGCGCGATGACCCGCACTTTAGCGCCCATGGTGGTGAGCAGATGGATGTTGGAGCGGGCGACCCGGCTGTGCGCGATGTCGCCGCAGATCGCGACCAGCAGACCGTCCAAATGGCCGCGCCGACGGCGGATGGTCAGGGCGTCGAGCAGTGCCTGGGTCGGGTGCTCGTGGCTGCCGTCGCCGCCGTTGATCACGGCGCAGTTGACCTTCTCCGAAAGCAGCTTGACCGCGCCCGATTCGGGATGGCGCACGACGAGGACGTCGGGATGCATGGCGGTCAGAGTCATGGCGGTGTCGATCAGGGTCTCGCCCTTTTTGATCGACGACCAGGCGATCGACATGTTGATGGTGTCGGCGCCGAGCCGCTTGGCGGCCAGCTCGAAGGAGGTGCGGGTCCGCGTGGAGCTCTCGAAGAAGAGGTTGATCACGGTGCGTCCGTTGAGCAGACGGAGCTTCTTCTCGCGCTGGCGGTTGACCTCGACGTAGCCGTCGGCAAGGTCGAGAAGATAACTGATGTCGGCCGCGGTCAGTCCCTCGATGCCGAGGAGATCGCGGTGCGGGAAGCCGAGCGCGGCAGGCTGTGTTCCCAGGGCGGCCATTAAAAAGGTCTTATGGCACCGGGCCGGCCGGGGCGCAAGGCGCGCGGTGCGCGCGAAGAGGAGGCAGAGGCGTCAGATGATTCCGGCGGCCCGCAGGCGTGCGATTTCCGCCGCGTCCAGGCCGAGCAGGTCCGACAGGGCCTCGTCGCTGTGCTCCCCGAGGCGTGGCGGTGGCAGGCGGTACTCGACGGGCGTTTCGGAAAAACGGATCGGGTTTGCGATCAGGTCGATTTTGCCGCGCTCGGCCAAGGGATAGTCCATTTCGAGTTGCATGCCGCGCGCTTGAACCTGCGGATCCTCGAACACCTGGCGCAGGTTGTTGACCGGCCCGGCCGGAACGCCGAGCGCGGCGAGACCCTCCAGCCACTCCTGCCGAGTCTTGCTTCGGGTCATGTCGGCCAGGATCGCGTAAAGCGTCTCCCGGTTGCGGCAACGCTGCTCGTTGGTCGCAAAGCGCGCGTCGTCGGCAAGTTCGGGACGGCCGCCGAAAGTGACGAAGCGGCGAAACTGGCTGTCGTTGCCGACCGCGAAGATGACGTAGCCGTCGCTGCACGGCAGGACTTTGTAGGGGACGATGTTGGGGTGCTCGTTGCCTTGCCGCTTGGGCACCTGACCGGAAGTGAGGTAGTTGACGCCTTCGTAGGACAGCCAGGCGACCTGGCTGTCGAGCAGCGACATGTCGATGTACTGGCCCTGTCCCGTACGGTGCCGATAGTGCAGGGCGGCCAGAATGGCGGCGACGGCGTACATGCCGCACATGATGTCGGCGATGCCGACGCCGACCTTGACCGGTTCCCCGTCCGGCTCTCCGGTCAGGCTCATCAGGCCGCCCATGCCCTGCGCGAGGTAGTCGTAGC
Organism: uncultured Kiloniellaceae bacterium; assembly: GCA_964503295.1. GTDB lineage: Bacteria > Pseudomonadota > Alphaproteobacteria > Kiloniellales > Kiloniellaceae > CAZDBC01. Next base: position 2,711 of record CAZDBC010000330.1, read on the forward strand.
CGGCGCGCGGGGCATAGGGGCCGGTTTGTCCGAAGCCGGTGATCGAGCAGTAGATGAGGCGCGGGTTGACGTGCTTCACGTCGTCGTAGGCGAGGCCGAACTTCTTCAGGCCACCGACCTTGAAGTTCTCGACCAGGATGTCGCATTCGGCGATCAGGCGGCGGGCCAGGGCCTGGCCCTCGGGCTTGGCGATGTCGAGGCTCAGCGATCGCTTGTTGCGGTTGGCCGAGAGGTAATAGGCGCTCTCCCGGGTGTCGTGGCCCGCCTTGTCCTTGACGAAGGGGGGTCCCCACTTGCGCGTATCGTCGCCTTCGCCGGGCCGTTCGATCTTGATCACGTCGGCGCCGAGGTCGCCGAGCAGCTGGCTGCAGGTCGGCCCGGCCAGAATCCGGGTCAGGTCGAACACGCGCAGGCCGGTGAGGGGAGCGGTCATCGTCGAGGCGTTCCTGGCAGCTTCTCGTTGGAGGCAAGGTTGTGCGGTGCGGTGCCGGCCCGGTCAAGTCGTCAGGAGCACGCCAGGGAATCAAGCGCGCCCTGGAGGATGTAGGCTGCGGCCATCTTGTCGATAACCTCGCTGCGGCGCCGCCGGCTCATGTCCGCATCGCCGATCAGCAGGCGCTCGACCGCGGCGCTCGACCAGCGCTCGTCCCAGAAGGCGTAGGGAAGGTCGAGGCCGGCGACCTCGTCCAGGTTGGCGGCGAACTGACGGACCGATTGACAGCGCGGCCCCTCGCTGCCGTCCATGTTGACGGGCAGGCCAACGACCAGTCCGCCGACCTCGCGTTCCCGGCACAGATTCGCCAGGGCGACGGCGTCGAGGGTGAACCTGGTGCGCCGGATCGTCTCGAGCGGTGAGGCGACGCGGCGCGCGCGGTCGGCGATCGCGAGACCGATGGTCTTGGCGCCGACGTCGAGGCCGAGCAGTCGCTGGCCGGCGGTCAGGCGTTTCGGCAGGTCGCTGAGCTCGGTCTCGGGCACGTTCGGGATCCTGGATGCGGATGCGCGCTTATAGGCAGCCGGCCTGCTTGCGGACAAGAGCCGGCCGCGCGAAAGACTCCCGGCCCGGCCCCGCGCTGCGGCTTGTCGCGGCAGAGTGCCGGTGCTAGCTTCCGCCGCGTTTTCCGGTCGTGCCGGAGGTTGACCGGACGCCTGCGGACTCATCTTAAAAGTCGTCGCGAACAGGGGACCCAAGCCATGTCGGTCGACAGGGATACGGTCGCGAACATTGCCAAGCTGGCGCGCCTGCGCGTACCGGAGGAGCGCCTGGACGGCTTGGCGGCGGAGCTGTCCAACATCCTGGGCTGGGTCGAGCAGCTGTCGGAGCTGGACACCGAGGGCGTACCGCCCATGACGTCCGTGGTCGCCGTCAAGCTGCCGCGCCGGCCCGACGAGATCACCGACGGCAACCGCGTCGACGAGATCCTGAAGAACGCGCCCGAGCAGGCACACGGTTTCTTCGCGGTGCCGAAAGTGGTCGAGTAGCCATGACGGAGCTGACCCACATCGGCCTCGCCGCGGCGCGCGACGGGCTGGCCGCCGGCGACTTTTCCGCCAGGGAATTGACCGAGGCGCATATCGCCGCGGTCGAGGCGGCGCGGCCGCTCAACGCCTTCGTTACCGAGACGCCCGAGCGCGCGCTGGAGATG
>CAZDBC010000331.1:0-4344 GCA_964503295.1 uncultured Kiloniellaceae bacterium
CTTGATCGAGCAGCCCATCGAGGGGATCTGCTCGCGCGGGCCGTGGCCGGTCTCCGCCACCTGGCGCATGGCCTCGTAGAGCTCGCGGCGCGCGCCGGGCGGTGCGGTCTCCTTGCGCGAGGCGTCGAGACGTCCGCGGTACTGCAGGCCGCCCTCGCTGTCGAAGCCGAAGAAGTCGGGCGTGCACACGGCGCCGTAGGCGCGCGCCACCTCCTGGGTCTCGTCGTGGAGGTAGGGAAAGGGAAAGCCCAGGCGCTCGGCCAGCTCCTTCATCCGTTCGAAGCCGTCGTCCGGATAGTTGGCGGCATCGTTCGAGCAGATCGCCGCGACCCCGATGCCGAGCGCCTGGAGCTCGCGCGCGTCGCGAACGATGCGCTCGATCACCGCCTTCACGTAAGGGCAGTGGTTGCAGATGAACATGATCAGCGTCCCCTTCGGCCCGGCGACGTCCGCATAGGACAGCGTCCGGCCGTCCGTCGCCGGCAGGCGGAAATCGGGCGCCTTCCAGCCGAACTCGCAGATCGGGGTCTCTACCGCCATGATGTCCTCCCTCTGGTCTTTGGCGATCGGACGGCCGGTCGAACGAGCGCCGCGTCGCCCCGCCGCCGGCCTGCGAGTCTAGCGCGGCCGGGCGCGCAGTACAGAGTTCACTCGCCGGCGCCGCGCGCCCCGTGATGCGGCGGCCGCGGTCGGTTGACGGACCCTTCGCGGTCCGGAAAGCTGCCATCATGCTCCGCGCCGACCCTTCGCCCGCCCCGCTCGTCGTCGAGGATCTGAGCTTTGCCTACCGCTCCCGGCGCGCGCTCAGCCATGTGGGCTTCGAGGTGCCGGCCGGCGCGGTCACTGTCCTGCTGGGCCCGAACGGCGCCGGCAAGACGACCCTGTTCGGCCTGATCACCGGCCTGCTCGCGCCCCAGGCCGGCCGCGTGCTGATCCGCGGGCGCAGCCGTGCGCGCGACGGCGCCGGCGTGCTCGCCGGCCTGGGCATCGTGTTCCAGCAGCCGACCCTCGACCTCGACCTCACGGTCGAGCAGAACCTGACCTATTTCGCCGGGCTGCGCGGCCTCGGCAAGGCTCAGGCCGCGGCGGGCATCCGCCGCGAGCTGGAGCGCTTCGGGCTGTGGCCGCGGCGCGGCGAGCCGGTGCGTCAGCTCAACGGCGGCCACCGCCGCCGGGTCGAGATCGCGCGTGCCTGCCTCGACTCGCCGCCGATCCTGGTTCTCGACGAGCCGACGGTCGGGCTCGACATCCCGACCCGGCGCGCCCTGGTCGCGGATCTTCACGACCGCGCGCGCCGCCGCGGCGCGGCCGTGCTCTGGGCGACTCATCTGGCCGACGAGGCCTGGCCGGGCGACCGTCTGGTGGTGCTCCACGAGGGCGAGGTGCGCGCCGCCGGCCCGCTCGAGGGCGTGCTGGCAACCGCGGGCGCGGCGGACCTTGAGACCGCCTTCGACCTGCTCACCGGCGGCGAAGCCGAACCGGGGGCGGCGGCCTCGTGACCCCGGCGCACGCCCTGCGCGCGCTGCGCGCGCTGATGCGCCGCGAGGTTCTGCGCTTCCTGCAGCAGCGCGGGCGCTTCTTCGCGGCGCTGGTCCGCCCCCTGCTCTGGCTGCTGATCTTCGGTGCCGGCCTGCGCGCGGCGATGGACCTGCCGGCGTTCCCGCCCTACGGCTCGGTCGTGCCCTACGAGGTCTACCTGGTGCCCGGCCTGGCCGGCATGATTCAGCTGTTCAACGGCATGCAGTCTTCGCTGTCGATGGTCTACGACCGCGAGATGGGGTCGATGCGGGTGCTGCTGACCACGCCGCTGCCGCGCCCCTTTCTCCTGACCGGAAAGATCCTCGCCGGCGTCGCGGTGTCGATCCTGCAGGTCTACGCCTTCTTCTTGATCGCCGCGCTGTTCGGCATCCGCTTCGCCCCGGCGGCCTATCTCGCCGTCCTGCCGGCGCTGGTCGCGACCGGGATTCTGCTGGGGGCGGTCGGCCTGCTGCTCTCGTCTCTGGTGCGCCAGCTGGAGAACTTCGCTGGGGTCATGAACTTCGTGATCTTCCCCGCCTTCTTTCTCTCGACCGCCCTCTACCCGCTCGAGAGCCTGCGCCGTTCCGAGCCGGCGATCGCCCTGCTGTGCCAGCTCAATCCCTTCACTTACGCGGTCGAGCTGTTGCGCTTCGCGCTTGCCCTGCGGCTCGAGGCGCTGGCGCTGGCGGTGGTGGTCGGAACCGGCGGCGCCGTGCTGCTGGCCGCCTTCTGGTGCTACGATCCGGCGCGCTGGCAGGGCCGGCGCGGCGGGGAAGGGAGCTGATCCGGTCGCCCGCGGCCGACGCGGCTTGGATTCCGCCGGTACGCGGAGTACCTTTAACCATTAGCAGGCATCCTTTCCCCCAAACGATTTACCAGGGAGGACTGACATGAAGTGGTTTACGCCTCGGATCGAAGAGATCTGCATCGGAATGGAGATCAACGCCTACTTCCCGGCCGAACTCTAGGTCGTGCCGGGCCGGCCCGGCCGCGCGCAGAGGTGAACCTTTGCGGGTCAACGTGCTCGGGTCGGCGGCCGGCGGGGGCTACCCGCAGTGGAACTGTCGGGGGCCCGTCAGTTCGCTGTTCTGGGACGGCGACGGCCGGGTCGAGGAACGAACCCAGTCGAGCATCGCCGTTTCCGACGACGGCGAGACCTGGGCGCTCATCAACTGTTCGCCGGACGTTAGACAGCAGATCATCCGAACGCGCGCCCTGCAGCCGAAGCGGGCGCCGCGCCACTCGCCCGTCTCCACGATCCTTCTGACCAACGGCGATGTCGACCATGTCGCCGGCCTCTTGTCGTTGCGCGAACGCCAGCCGTTCCGACTGCTGGCGACGCCGGCGGTGCTCGAGGCGCTGCAGGCCAACCGCATCTTCGAGGTGCTGGCACCGGATGTCGTCATCCGAACGGCGATCGCGCTCCAGCAGAGCGTTCCCCTGGTCGGCCGTCTGACCGCGGAGATCTTCGCCGTGCCGGGGAAGGTGCCGCTCTACCTGGAGGAGGGCGAACCGGAAATCGGCGTCGAGAGCGACCTGACTGTCGGCGTGCGCATCGCCGCGCCCGACGGCCGACAGCTCTTCTACGTCCCCGGCTGCGCGCGGGTGACGGACGATCTGAAGCGACGGGTCGCGGGCGCCGACCTGCTGTTGTTCGACGGTACCCTGTGGCAGGACGACGAGATGATCCGCGCCGGCGTCGGCCAGAAGACCGGGCACCGCATGGGCCATGTCTCCATGTCCGGGCCCACGGGCAGCATCGCCGCCTTCCGCGAGGTGGATCTGGGCCGGCGCGTTTTCATTCATATAAACAACACCAATCCCGTGCTGGTCCGCGACGCGCCCGAGCGCCGGGCGGCCGAGGCGGCCGGCTGGGAAATCGCCCATGACGGGCTGGAGATCGTCCTGTGAGCAGCGCCCTGCAGCCCGCTTCGGCCGATGCGACCGCGACGCCGATGAGCGCCGCGCAGCTCGAACAGGGGCTGCGCGCGATCGGCGAGACGCGCTACCATCACCTGCATCCCTTCCACCGGCAACTCAACGCCGGCGCGCTGACCAGAGGCCAGGTTCAGGCCTGGGCGCTCAACCGCTACTACTATCAGAGCATGATCCCGGTGAAGGACGCGGCCATCCTGTCGCGCATGGAGGACCCGGCGCTGCGCCGCGAATGGCGCCGGCGCATCGTCGACCACGACGGCACCTGCGAGGCCGACGGCGGCCTCGCCCGCTGGCTCGCCCTGACCGACGGCCTCGGCCTCGACCGCGCCTACGTCGTCTCGACCCAAGGCGTGCTCCCGGCCACCAGGTTCGCGGTCGAGGCCTATGTCCATTTCGTGCGCGACAAGAGCCTGCTGGAAGCGATCGCCTCTTCGCTGACCGAGCTCTTCTCGCCCATGGCGATCGGCGCGCGGGTGCGCGGCATGCTTGCCAACTACGACTATGTCACGCCGGATATCCTGGCCTACTTCGACAAGCGCCCGGAGCAGGCGACGCGCGATTCCGATTTCGCTCTGGCCTACGTGCTGGAGCAGGCCCGCCGGCCCGATCAGCAGCAGGCCGTGCTGTGCGCCCTTCGCTTCAAGTGCGATGTGCTCTGGGCCCAGCTCGACGCCCTCTACCATGCCTACGTGACGCCCGGGCACGTCCCGCCGGGCGGCTTCCGACCGGAGGCAACGTGAGCGGCGGGTCGCCGCCGACGCTGAGCGCGCGCAGCGTGCCGCGCCTGCCGCGCGGCGTGCGCCTGCATTACGACGAGGCGCGCGCGCAGTGGCTGCTGATGGGGCCCGAGCGGCTGTTCAAGCTGGACGAGATCGGCGTGGCGATCCT
>CAZDBC010000332.1:0-4343 GCA_964503295.1 uncultured Kiloniellaceae bacterium
CTCGGCGACAACGGTCATCACGTCCGCCGTCCCGCCCGAACCGACGTTGTCGGCGTGATCGAGCAGGATCACCGGCCCGTCGGCTACGCCCCTAGCCTCGGCGACCGCATCGCGCAGCGGACGGCCCCGATAGACGAAGTCGGCTCGTCGTGCCCAAAGCGCATCGAGCAGGCGGTCGCGCCAATGATCGGCGAGAGCGCGGTCGCCATCCGCGACCACGCAAACCGAACTCCCCGCATCATGAATGTCGGCCAGGGGGAAGCCGCCAAAGAGGCTGGCCGCGCGGATGCCGGGCACCTGCTCGGCCTCCCGGCAGAGTGCCTGAAGGCCCGCCATGGGTTCATCGTCATGCCCCATGCGCAAGGTCTGCGCGAGCAGCGGCGCCTGCCCCCAGGAGATGACCGGCTCGGCCCTTCCGGCCAGACTGTCGAGCAGCAAGCTGCCGATCTGCCGGCCCACCGCGTACATGTCGACGTGAGGGTAGGTCTTGTAGCCGATCAGGCAGGTGCAGTTCTCGACCATCGAAGGGGTGAGGTTGGCGTGCAGGTCATAGGTGACCGCGATCGGCAGACCCGGAGCCAGGGCGCGCAGGCGCTCGAGCAGGCTGCCTTCGCCGTCATCGGTCGATTCCGCAACCATCGCCCCGTGCAGGTCGAGCAGGGCGGCATCCACTCCGCCGCGCGCGGCATCGAGGATCCGCCCGACGATGTCGTCGTACGCCTGCGCCGCCACCGGGCCCGACGGCATGGCCTCGGCGGCGACCGGCGTCACCGCCTCGTGACCGGCGGCGCGCGCCAGATCGAGATAGGCGGCAAACGGCATGCCGGTCCCGCCATAGGCGCGCTGGGCCGCCTCGTCCTCGTAGAGGCCCCAGCTTCGAAAGCGGTCGAGATCCGTGGCCACCGGCGAGAAGGTGTTGGTCTCGTGTTTCATCATTGCGATCAGAAAACGCACGGCAATCCCCCTGCCCCCGCTTCGACGCAAGTCTAGCCGGGGCGTCAGCCAGCGCAAAGGCAGACCGCCGGCCTCAGCCACGCTTTCGCCATGTTGTCGGTCGAGACTGATCGCTCCTGAGGCTCGCGGAGGCCAGCGAGAGATGCAGCGTCGCCATGTCTTGACCGCCGCCCTGCTCGCGACCTGTCCTAGGTTCCTTCTGGGCAGGTCGTACGCCCGGGAACGCAAGGAGACCATCGCCCCGACACCGGGCTGCGATGAACGCCCGACACCGCCCCAGACCGCAGGCCCATTCTACATCCCCGACTCGCCGCGCCGTAATTCGCTCAGGGAAGGCGGCATGCCGGGCCAGCCCCTGGTGGTGACCGGGGTCGTGCGGGATACGACCTGCCGACCGTTGGCCGGCGCCTTGCTCGAGGTCTGGCATGCCGATTCAAGCGGGCGCTACGACACCCGCGGATACCGGCTGCGCGGCCATTTCTTTGCGGACGACGCGGGCCGGTACCGGCTCGAGACGATCGCGCCCGGCCCCTACCCCGGCCGGACTCCTCACATTCATGTCAGGGTTGAGGCGCCGGGCCGGCCGATCCTCGTCACGCAGCTCTACTTTCCGGGTCAGCCGCGCAACCACAGCGACTTCCTGTTCCGGCCGGAACTGCTGATGGAGCTGAAGCGCGGCAAGGACTTGCTTCTGGCCCGCTTCGATTTTGCTCTGAAGACGTGATCGACCGCCGTCGACATCCCATGCCGCGGTTGGGCCAAGCGCCGGCTTTGCTGTATCCTTCCGTTCGCTAGGTGACTAGAGGCGCTTCCGGCGCCGAGGCATCGCCTCATCGCCCGGCAGTGCGAAGACGGATGCAAGCCTGTGCAGTAACGCACCCGGCAGCGAACCAGAAGGAGACGGCCTGCATGAAGCCGCATGTCACGGCATTCTTCGACGATCCCACGAACACGCTCTCCTACGTCGTCGCGGATCCCGAGTCGGGGCGCTGCGCGATCATCGATCCCGTGTTGGACTACAACCAAAAGTCGGGGCGAACCAATACTGTGTCGGCGGACCGGATAATCGATCATGTGGCCGCGAACGGACTCGAGGTCGACTGGATCCTGGAGACCCATGCTCATGCCGACCACGTCTCCGGCGCCCATTATCTCAGGGGACGCCTCGGCGCGCCGATCGGGATCGGCAGGCATATCACGGCCGTCCAGGAGACCTTTGGCAAGGTCTTCAACCTCGCAGAAGGATTCGAGGCAGACGGCTCCCAGTTCGGCCGCCTGTTCTCCGATGGCGAGACCTTTGCCGTGGGCAAGCTGCCTGTCGAGGTTCTGCACACACCCGGGCACACCCCGGCCTGCGTGACCTATGTCATGGGCGATGCCGCTTTCGTCGGCGATACGCTCTTCATGCCCGACTTCGGCACCGCCCGTTGCGATTTCCCCGGCGGAGACGCGCGCACCCTTTACCGTTCGATCCGACGGGTTCTTTCGCTGCCGCCGGAAACGCGACTCTTCATGTGCCATGACTACATGCCGAACGGGCGCGAATTGCGCTGGGAGACATCAGTCGCCGAGCAACGCAGCGACAATATCCACGTTCGTGACGGCATCTCGGAGAAGGATTTCGTGGAGATGCGACAGAAGCGAGACCGGACGCTTGACATGCCGGCGCTGATTCTGCCTTCCATTCAAATCAACATTCGCGCGGGCGCCCTCCCCTCGCCTGAAGACAACGGCATCGCCTATCTGAAGATTCCTTTGAACGCCCTTTAGTTGCTGTGCCGGGCGACGGGCTGAGCGCGAGGCCACCCCGGGGCTGCGTCCTTCGTCGAGCTGCCTCGATCGCTACCACTACCGGATAGGTCCGTCATGGTGGAGAGGACCCCTGGCATCCTGGAGAGCGCCGATCCGGTGGACTGGCCGCGCCATCGCTTCGGTCTCCCCGCCGACCGTTGGGCACGCTTGAAGGATCGGGCCTTTTGGGTCACGGGAGCCGGCAGCGGCTACGGGCGCGCGATTTCCGTTGCCTTGGCAGCGGCCGGCGCAAAGGTCATGCTCTCCGGACGGCGCAGGGAGAAACTGCAGGTCACCCTGGAGGAGGCGGCCTCGTTGGGCATCGACATTGCCGGCTGCGCGGTGTTGCCGCTCGACGTGACCGCCCAGGACCAAGTCCAAGCCGCCGCGGATGCCATAAGTTGCCGCGGCGGCCTGACCGGCCTGGTCAACAACGCGGCCCTGCCGGCGCCGGGATCGGCCCGCCCGTTGCAGGAGCTCGGCGCTGAGGCCTGGCGCCGGCTCATCGAGACCAACCTGACCGGGCCGTGGCTGCTCAGCCGATCCGCCCTCCCGCTCATGCTGAACGGCGGGACGGTGCGCATGCTTTTCATGTCTTCAGGGGCCGGCTGGGCCTTCACCCCCGGCGTTGGACCTTACAACGTGTCGAAAGCCGCCTTGAACAATCTGTCTGGATCGCTCGCGGCCGAGGTCGCCGCGACCCACCCTGAGGCCGACGTTCAGATCAACGCCCTCAATCCCGGCGAGGCACGAAGCGAGATGAACGGCGCGTCGCCGATCAGCCCCTATGCGGTGGTCAGCATGGTGCTGACTCTGCTCTCCCATCCCCCGGGCGGCCCCAACGGGCGCTTCTTTCATCGCGACGGCCGCCACCTGCGCTTCACGGATGCACTGGCCCACGACCGCCCCCTGCTGTAGCTGCAGGCGCGACGACTAGAAATCCTTTAGCCGGCGCGTGGTTTCGGGATCGAGAAAGCCCGCCACCGTGGCCTCGGTTTCGCGCTCAAGCGCGGCGTTGAAATCGCTGCAGCCGGTGTCGTTCAGGACCCGCTTCATGGCCTGCACCGAAAGCGGCGGCAGCGCGGCCAGCCGCTGCGCAAGCGCACGGGCCTCGGCCATCAGTCGATCGTCCGGCACCACGCGCCAGGCGATTCCCAGCTCCTTCAGGGTCAACGCGTCATAGCGTTCACCGAGATAGAGCATCTCGCGCGCCTTGGTCAGGCCAACCAGTGCGGGCAGCAGCGCGGTCACACCGCCGGTCACGAAGAGGTTGAGCGATACCTCGGGAAAAAAGGCGCGTGCGCTTTCTGCCCAGATCGCAAAATCGCAGTTGAGCGCCCACTCGAAACCGCCGCCCACCGCCCAGCCGTTGATTGCCCCGATCACGGGCTTCGGGCCGAGCACGATCGAGCGGGTGGCCCGCTGAATCGCCTGGACCAACTCGCGCGCCTGGGCTTCGCTTTGCGGGTGCACGTGGTCGCGGCGATCGTCGCCGGCGCAGAAGGCCCGGCCCGCTCCGGTAAACAGGATCGCCCGGGTTTCCGGGTCCGCGTGTGCGGCATCGAAGGCCGCGGCAACGTCCTCGACCAACCGGCGGT
>CAZDBC010000333.1:0-4343 GCA_964503295.1 uncultured Kiloniellaceae bacterium
CGCCATGGGCCGGGCGATCGTGCGCGAGCCGGCCGCCTTCCTGTTCGACGAGCCCTTGAGCAACCTCGACGCCAAGCTGCGCGTGCAGATGCGCCTGGAGATCAAGCAGCTCCAGCGCCGCCTGGGCACCACCTCGGTCTATGTCACCCACGACCAGGTCGAGGCCATGACCCTCGCCGATCGCCTGATCGTGATGAACGAGGGCGTTGCCGAGCAGATCGACCCGCCGCTCGCGGTCTACGAGCGCCCGGCCAGCCTCTTCGTCGCCGGCTTCATCGGCTCGCCGGCGATGAACATGCTGCCCGCCCGGGTCGACTCGGACGGCACCGCCCTGACGGTCGGCGAGGGCGAGAACGGCCCGCGGGTCGCCACCCACGGCCGCGTGCCCGCCGAGCTGGCCGGGCGGGCGGTCGTGCTCGGCGTGCGGCCCGAGCACCTGACCCCGGTCGGCGAAGCGCCAGAGGCCGAGCTCTGCCTGGTTGCCGGCCTGATCGAGACCCTGGGCGCCGACACCCTGGTGCACGGCAGCCTTGCCGGCGGGGCGGACTCGGGCTCGTCCGACGCACACAGCCTGACCCTGCGCCTGCCGGGCGGCACGACCGTGCGCGAGGGCGACCGCTTCGAGCTCGCTGCCGCGCCCGGCATGCTGCACCTCTTCGACCCCGAGAGCGGCAAGCGCCTGGCCGATCTGTGACGCGGCGATGCCGGGGCGCCTCACCCTGAGCTTGTCGCAGGGACGAGGCGGCTTCAGGACGGCCGGCCCGCCTCCGTCGCCATTGCCACCTCGACCGCCCGGCGCAGCGCGGCGCGCGCCAGCAAGCGGGTCGAATCGAGCGTCGGCAGGGGCGCGTTGTCGTCGTTCACGATCAGCGGAATCTCGGTGCAGCCGAGCACGACGGCGTCGCAGCCCGCGGCCTTCATGCCGGCCATGACTTCCTGAAAATGGGCGAGCGCTCGCGGCGTGAAGACACCGCGCACCAGCTCGTCCATGATGATGCGGTCGATCTCCGCGCGTTCGGCCTCGCCCGGGCGCAGGCAGTCCAGGCCATGCGCGGCCAGCCGCGCCGGGTACAGCGGGCTGTCGACCAGCCAGCGGGTGCCGGTCAGGCCCAGGCGTGTGTAGCCGCGCCGTTGTGCCTCCTCGGCGACCACCTCGACGATGTGCAGCCAGGGAAGCGGTGAGCGCGCCTCGACATAGGGCAGCGCCGAGTGGATCGTGTTGTCCGGGCAGATCAGGAAGTCGGCGCCGATCCGGGCCAGTTTCTCCGCCGAGGACAGCATCAGCTCGCCGACCCCGGTCCAGTCGCCGCGCTCCAGGCAGGCGACGTAGTCGGCCAGCGAGTGCGTATGCAAGGAGACCTCCGGGTGGGCGTGGCCGCCGAGCAGCGCGGCGCCTTCGACGCAAATCGTGCGGTAGCAGAGCGCCGCCCCCTCGGCCGAGCAGCCGACGATGCCGATGTGGTGTGGCGCGCGGGCCGGGAAGTCTGCGTGATCGGGCATGGTGGCCTGCTCCTTCGCGCTGTCGGGAGGCCCCGCGCGGTCCTGTGCAGTATCGCCGAGCCGCCCCGCCGGGGCCAGCTTGCGGGCACCTTGCGCCCCGAAATTGTCCCATCGCTCGCCCAGCGCCGGCCTTTGCGCTTTGCGCCGTCGGCGCCAACTCAAGAGCATCACGCCACGCGAAAGCACGCCTGTCCGCCCCATGCCGTGTTTTGGCCGCCACGTCTCCCGCCGCCGCCTGCTGCGCGATGCGGCCGCGCTCGGCGCCCTGCTCGCCGGCGCGCCGGCTTTCGCCCGCCCGGCGCGCGCGCAAGGCGCCGGCCCGCCGTTGGGCGAAGCTGAAGGCTTCTCCTGGCCGGGTCTGGTCGCGCGGGTCGAGGCGATGGCGCGCGCGCCCTACCGGCCGCCGCCGCGCCCGGCGCCCGAGCTGGTGCAGCGGATCGACTACGACGCCCACGGCAAGCTCCGTTTGCATCCCGAATTCGCGCTCTGGGGCGAGGCCGGCGGCGTCTATCCCGTCGCCTTCGTCCATCTCGGCAGGTGGTTCCCGAAGTCGGTGCGCCTCTACGCGCTCGACGCGCCGGCCGACACGGGCGAGACGGCGGCGCGCGAGATCCTCTACCGGCCGGAGATGTTCACCGTGCCGCCGGACCATCCGGCCGCCGGCCTGCCGCCGGAGGAGTCGGCCTTCGCCGGCTTCTGGCTCCAGGAATCGCGCCGCAGCGGCGACTGGAGCGAGCGCGCGCCCTGGGCGAGCTTCGTCGGCGCCACCTACTTCCGCACGGTCGGCGCGCTCGGCCAGGTCGGCCTGTCGGCGCGCGCGGTCGCGCTCGACGTCGGCGACCCCGGCCGGGAGGAGTTTCCCGACTTCACCCGTTTCTGGCTGGCGCCGGCCGAACGCGAGGGCGAGCCGCAGCTCGTCTACGCCCTGCTCGACGGGCCGAGCATCGTCGGCGCCTGCCGCCTCGCGCTGACCCGCGGGCGCGGCGTGACCGTCGAGGTCGAGAGCCACCTGATCCCGCGCCGCGACATCGCGCGCCTCGGCATCGCGCCGCTGACCTCCATGTTCTGGTACGGCGAGCACGGGGACCAGCGCCTGCAGGACTGGCGCCCGGAGGTGCACGACAGCGACGGCCTGGCGATCTGGACCGGCGCGGGGGAGCGGCTCTGGCGCCCGCTGGCCAACCCGCCGCGCATCGCCTTTTCCAGCTTCGCCGACCGCGACCCGCGCGGCTTCGGCCTGGCCCAGCGCGACCGGAACTACGACCACTACCTGGACGGCGTGAACTACCACCTGCGCCCGACCTGCTGGATCGAGCCGCGCGCGCCCTGGGGGCCGGGCGCGGTGCAGCTCGTCGAGCTGCCGACCGACGACGAGATCCACGACAACATCGTCGCCTGCTGGCTGCCCGAGGGGCCGGCACGCGCGGGAGAGGCGCGAACCTGGCGCTACCGCATGCACTGGCAGGAGTTCGTGCCCTTCTTCCCGGTCGAGGAGCTGGCGCGCTGCGTCGCCACGCGCACCGGCCGCGGCGGCGAGCAGGGCAGGCCGCGCCCGCCGGGCCGGCGCAAGTTCGCGCTCGAGTTCGACGGCGCGATCCTGGGCTCGATCCCCTGGGGCGTGCGCCCCGACGTGCTGGCCGAGGCCTCGCGCGGCACGATCAGCCTCGCGCGCGCCGAGCCGGTCCATCACACGGCGCGCTGGCTCGCGTCCTTCGACCTGGAGGCGGGCGGCCCCGAACCGGTCGAGCTGCGCTGCCGGCTCGCGCTTGGCGGCGAGCCCATCAGCGAGACCTGGCTGTTCCAGTATTTTCCGGAAGGGTAGGGCCTTTCAGATGCTGAGCCATGGGCGGCGCCGAGGCCGCGCCGGTGCATCGGCGCCGGGCCGTCGTTCCGTCGCCACGGCCGAGGCGCGCCAGACCCAGGGCTTTTCGAAGCTGCCGCGCCACATGCCGCGTCTGGCCTTGCGCGCCGCCGTCTCGGCGTCGACGTAGTCCTTCGAATAGCGGCGATAGGCGATCGCCCAGCCGGCGGCGACCAGGCGCCGGCCGATGTCGACGCCGTTCGAGGAATAGACCTTGGCCACGAGGCGCCCGTAACTGTCGCGCTTGACGACCTCGCAGCGCACCGTGACGCCGGCGACGAGGGCTTCGAGGGCGGCGAGCGACATGGTCCCGCAGGCGATCTCCCGGCCGCGCCAGACGAAGGTCTGGTCGAGCTCGGGCGCGTCGATGCCGTGGAGCCGCACGCGCTCTCCGGCGACGACGATGGTGTCGCCGTCGAGCACCTTGGCCGTGCCGGAGATGGTCTGCGCCGGCCTGCGTTTCCTTGGCCGGCCCGCAGATCCGAAGAAGAGACGCCTGAGCAGGCGGCGTCCGATGGCGAAGACGAACCGCATGACCGAAGCCTAAGCAGACCAGATTAACGCCCGGTGTGCGGTCCGCCGGCGAAAGCCGCGCGCGGCCGATCGAGGTGAATGGAAGGTTGCGATCACTGGAGAATGGTGCCGCCTGCGTGACTCGAACACGCGACCCTCGCATTACGTTTGATGAAGGGCCTCACTGCTCTTGAAGCAGTATGCTGCTCAGGGTAACTCATTCTCCAAAGACAGCAGCTTAGTTCATCTATTCCAAGAACATTCTAATGATCAAAGGCCTGCCGTTGACAATATATTTATTTTGCAATACTTAGGAGCAGCGCAATACCATCTAAATGCGGCGAATCAAATTCTTAATCCAGCTCATACAAAACTCAATAGACCAATCGGTCTGATATGGTTCAAGCGTTGGTATTTGATTTTCGCCCGCACCATGACTGCTTGGATTTCGAACGTGCCTAAAGAAGTG
>CAZDBC010000334.1:0-4277 GCA_964503295.1 uncultured Kiloniellaceae bacterium
GGAGCTCGCGGCCAGGCTGATCTCGCCGCCGTGAGCGTGCATCAGCTCGCGCGCGATGGCGAGGCCGAGGCCGCTGCCGTCCTCGCGGGTCGAGGCGGCGAAGGGCTTGAAGAGGTTGGCGCGCGCCTTCTCCGGCAGGCCGGGGCCGTTGTCGGCGAGGTCGATCTCGACCAGGCCGTCGGCCGCGCGCACCGCGACCCGCAGCCGGTCGGCGCCGGCCTGCAGGGCGTTCTGGCCGAGGTTGGCGAGCACCCGGAAGAGCTGCTGCCGGTCGGCCTCGACCTCGAGCGGCCCCTCGATCTCGACCCGCCAGGCGGCCTCGCCGGCGGCGACCTGGACGAAGCTCTGCCCGACCTCCTCCAGCAGCCCGCCGAGCTCGACCGCGCCGAGCTCCAGACGCTGCGGCCCCTCGCGGGTGAAGCGCAGGGTCTGCCGGCAGAGCGCGAGCGCCCGGTCGAGCGCGCCGATCAGGGTCGGGGTGGCCGCGCGCACCTTGGGGTCGCCGCTCTCGGCCAGGCGGTCGGAGACCAGGTGCGCGGTGGCCAGGATGTTGCGCAGGTCGTGGTTGATCTTGGTCACCGCGTCGCCGAGGGCGGCCAGGCGCGTCTTCTGCAAGAGCGCGCCGCGCACCGCCTCCTGCATCGAGGCCAGCTCGTGCTCGGCCATGCCGACCTCGTCGCTGCGCCGCGACGGACGGATGACGCGGCCGACGTCCTCCGGGTTCTGGCGGAAGGCGATCATGCTGGCGGTGATGCCGCGCATCGGCCGCACCAGGAGGAGGTGCAGGCTGAGATAGACCAGCGCCGCGGTGAAGAGCGAGATGATCAGCGACAGCGCCAGGATGCGCCCCGAGTAGTCGATCATGGCCGCGCGCATCGGCCCTTCGTCCATCACGATGTCGACCAGCACGTTCTCGTCGTGCGGCGAGGGGCCATAGGCGCGGATGACGCGCGTGCCGTCGCTGAGCAGGGTGACGATCGCGTCGCCGATCAGGCCGAAGAAGGTCCCCTGGCGCAGGTCGAAGGCGGCGTCGATCTCGTCGGGCTTGTCGACCATCAGCATCAGGCTGCTGTCGTCCGGCTTCATCAGCGCCACGGAGTAGGCGCCCACGTGGGTCATGAGCTGGCGCGTCATCTCCTCGCTGACCATGCGGTCGGGCGCGGCCTCGAGCGCGAGGATCGCCAGATGGGCGGCGTCCAGGCGCTCCTGCAGGTAGGTCAGGCGATAGCGGCCGATCGAGGGCGCGTAGATCAGCACCTCGGCCAGCATGACGAAGGCGATCGTCAGCAGCAGCAGGCGCGCCGACAGGCTCTTGGCGAAGGGAGGCAGGCGCAGACGTCGTTCCGTCATGCGCCGACTCTATAACACGGGCGCAGGCGGGAACCGATGGCAAACGAAAGGGCAGAAGTCAGACGGCCGGCCGCCGGGCGCGGCTTGCGCGCCGCGCAAGCGCCGGCCACGGCGAAAAAGGTGCGGCCCGGCCGTCTCTCGCCGCTCCAACAGGCGCGCCGGGGGACCGCCGGGCCGCGATTGCCGCGATCAGGGAGTCCGCCGGTTCAGTTGGCCTTGCAGGGATTGCAGGCGCCGCAGGCCGCCTTGCAGGGATTGCAGGCACCACAGGCCGCCTTGCAGGGGTTGCAGGCACCGCAGGCAGCCTTGCAGGGATTGCAGGCGCCGCAGGCCGCCTTGCAGGCGGCGAGCTGGACCGGCGTGTCGCCGGCGTGAACTGCCGCCGTCGGCAGGGCCGCCCCGCCGCCGGCGAGCGTCGCGACGGAAAGAGCAATGGCTGTCTTCCTGAGCATCAAAATAGCCTCCACTGGTTGTTCGTCGGGCAGGGCGCGGTCGGGCCGGGGGGCAGCCCGCCCGCTTCTGCCGGTTCAAGTCGTCGGCGCGGACAGCGACGTTTGCCGCCGTCCACTGCCGCCGACTATGACCGGAGAACCGCCCGGGCTCGATTCACGTTCCCGCGCCCGCGCTCAACTTTCCGTGAGAGCACGCGAGACTCAGCCGAATTTGGCGAGGAAGCGGACCAGCTTGGCGGTGCGCTCGCTGAACAGCTTGGGGGTGTAGAAACTGCCCGCGGCGCGCTTGCCGACCTCGGAAAGGGTCGGATAGGGCGCGATCATCTTGGCCAGGGGGCCGACCTTGAGCCCCTCCTGGATCGCCAGGACCCAGGGCGCGATCAGCTCGCCGGCGTTGGCGCCGACGATGCTCGCGCCGAGCACCTTGCCGCGGCGGTCGGTCACGATCTTGGCCTGCCCGTCGAGCCGCCGTTCCGTCTGGGCGCGGTCGTTCTCGGCATAGGCCCAGCGCAGGACGCGGATCTCGCCGGCCTTCTGCCTGGCCTGGTGCTCGTTCAGCCCGACGTGGGCCAGCTCCGGGTCGGTGAAGGTGACCCAGGGCACGGCCTTGTCCTCGACCTTGGCCGGCAGGCGAAAGAGGGCATTGCGGATCACGATGCCGGCGTGGTGCGCGGCCATGTGGGTGAACTGGTAGCCGCCGGTGATGTCGCCGGCGGCGTAGACCTTGCGGTTGCTGGTGCGCAGCCGGCGGTCGACCTTGATGCCCCGGCGGTCGTAGTCGACGCCGGCGGCCTCCAGGTCGAGACCCTCGACGTTGGGGCTGCGCCCGGCGGCGACCAGCAGGGCCGAGCCCTCCAGCCGTTCGCTCTTGCCGTCGCGCTCGATGGTGACCGCGACGCCCTCGCCGGCGCGCGCGACGGCGGTCACCTTGGCCTGCTCGTGGAGCGCGACGCCGTCGGCGCGCAGGCTCCGGCGCACCACCTCGACCAGCTCGGGATCGTCCTTGGGCATGATCGAAGCCATCTCGACGATGTCGACGCGCGCGAAGGCCTGGCCGAGCTCGCAGCCGATGGGGCCGCCGCCGACGACGATCAGGCGCGCGGGCAGCCGGGTCACGTCGAACAGGCTCTCGTTGGTCAGGAAGGGCACCTCGTCGATGCCGGGGATCGGCGGCACCAGCGGGCGCGAGCCGGTCGCGACCACGATGCGCCGGGCCTTGATGCGCGTATCGCCGGCCTGCACCTCCTGCGGCCCGACGAAGCGCGCGGTCTCCTTGATCACGGTGACGCCCAGCCCCTCGAAGCGCTCGACCGAGTCGTTGGGCGCGATCGCCGCGATCACCCCGTGCACGTGGCCGTGGACCGCGGCGAAGTCGATGCGCGGCGGCTCGTAGTGCACGCCCATGGCGCCAGCGGACCGGTGCAGCCTTGCCATCTTGGCCGCGGCGATCAGCGACTTGGAGGGGACGCAGCCGACATTGAGGCAGTCGCCGCCCATCTTGTCGCGCTCGATCAGCACCGTCGGCGCGCCCATCTGGGATGCCCCGGCGGCGACCGAGAGGCCGGCGGAGCCGGCGCCGATGACGCAGATGTCGGTGTCCAGGGTTTCGGGCATGCGATAGTCCTCAAAGGTCCGCGGAGGCTCGCCTGGGGCAGACCGGCGCCGGCGCGGCCGGTCCGGCGCCGCGCGCACTATGGCAGTTCGGAGGAGCGCCTGGCGCGCCGTTCCTTCCAGCGCTGATAGAGCGCCGGGATCAGGGCCAGCACGGCCAGGCCGATCAGGGGTCCGAGAATCTCCGGCTTGAAGATGATGCCGAGATCGGGGGTTTCGCCGGCGGCGAACAGCGTGTCGAGACCGTTGCCGACGCTGGCGTAGACGACGGTGCCCGGCATGATGCCGAAAAACGTGCCGACGGCATAAATGCGCAAGGGGATGCCGAGAAAGGCCGGCACCAGGTTGACCAGCCAGAACGGGAAGATCGGAATCAGGCGCAGCACCAGCATGTAGCTCATGGCGTTCTCGCGGAAGCCGCGCTCCATGCGCTGCATCGCCGGCCCGGCCCGGCGGCGCCAGGCATCGCCGAGGGCGGTCCGCGCGGCCAGGAACACAGCGACCGCGCCGATGGTGGCGCCGACCACGGCCAGCAACGCGCCGAGCCAGACGCCGAAGAGGAAGCCGCCGGCAATGGTCAGGACCGCGCCGCCGGGAACCGAAAAGGCGATCGCGACGGCATAGACCAGAACGAACAGCCCGGCTGCGAGCACGCCGTAGCGCTCGACCAGGTCGTGCAGGAGCTCGTTGTGCTCCTGCAGGGCGCGGAACGAGAGGAAGCGGTCCAGATCGAAGATCAGCACCAGCGCCAGGCCGACGACAAGCACGGCAAGAGGAATGGCGCGGCGCCAGCGCGAGGTTCGGGTCTCGGACATGTTCTCCGTTTCGCTCATTATCGGCTGCCCCCGCAAGCGCTGCGAAGAT
>CAZDBC010000335.1:0-4258 GCA_964503295.1 uncultured Kiloniellaceae bacterium
ACGTCATGCTGGCGCGCATGATCGAGGCGCTGGTCGAGATGTTTCCGCAGATTCCGCTGTGCATGCATCAGGATCACGGCAACAACGAGGCGACCTGTCTCAGCGCGATCCGCCACGGCTTTACCAGCGTGATGATGGACGGTTCGCTGCTTGCCGACGCCAAGTCGCCGGCACCCTACGACTACAACGTGGACATTACCGCCCGCGTGACCGCCATGGCGCACGCCGTCGGCGCCTCGGTCGAGGGCGAGCTAGGCGTGCTCGGCTCGCTCGAGACCGGCGAGGGCGAGCAGGAGGACGGCCACGGCGCCGAAGGCAGGCTGGCGCGCGATCAGCTGCTGACCGATCCCGAGCAGGCGGTCGACTTCGTCGCCCGCACCAAGGTGGACGCTCTGGCCATCGCCATGGGCACCAGCCACGGCGCCTACAAGTTCTCGCGCAAGCCCGACGGCGACATCCTAGCGATGCACGTGATCGAGGCGATCCACGAGAAACTGCCCGACACCCATCTGGTCATGCACGGCTCCTCCTCCGTCCCGCAGGAACTGCAGGAGACATTCAACCAGGCCGGCGGCGAGATGCCGCAGACCTGGGGCGTGCCGGTCGAGGAGATCGTGCGCGGCATCCGGCACGGCGTGCGCAAGGTGAACATCGACACCGACTGCCGTCTCGCCATGGCCGCCGCGATCCGCGGCGTGGCAACGGGCAACCGCGCCGAGTTCGACCCGCGCAAGTTTCTCAAGCCGGCGCTAGGCGCCATGGAGAGCCTGTGCCGGGAGCGTTTCGAACAGTTCGGCACCGCGGGGCAGGCGTCCAAGATCCGGCCGATCCCGCTCGACGAGATGGCCCGGCGCTACGCCAGCGGGGCGCTCGACCCGCGCATCGCGGCCGCCGCGGCGGCCTGACCGCTCCAATCCGATCCGGGATTCCAATCAAGGGGAACCGACATGGACATCGAAGCCAAGACCGTGACCGGCAAGGACCGCTACAAGTCCGGCGTCCTGGAGTACCGCAAGATGGGCTACTGGGAGCCCGACTATGAGCCCAAGGACACGGACATCATCGCGGTGTTCCGCGTCACCCCCCAGGACGGCGTCGATCCGGTCGAGGCCTCCGCGGCAGTCGCCGGCGAATCCTCGACGGCGACCTGGACGGTGGTCTGGACCGATCGCCTGACCGCCTGCGAGAAGTACCGCGCCAAGTGCTACCGGCTCGATCCCGTGCCCAATGCGGAGGGGCAGTACTTCGCCTATATCGCCTACGATCTCGATCTTTTCGAGCCGGGCTCGATCGCCAACCTGACCGCATCGATCATCGGCAACGTGTTCGGCTTCAAGCCGCTCAAGGCGCTGCGCCTGGAGGACATGCGCCTGCCGACGGCCTACGTGAAGACCTTTCAGGGCCCGGCGACCGGGATCGTCGTCGAGCGCGAGCGGCTCGACAAGTTCGGCCGCCCGCTGCTCGGCGCGACGGTCAAGCCCAAGCTCGGCCTTTCGGGCCGCAACTACGGCCGCGTGGTCTACGAGGCGCTCAAGGGCGGGCTCGACTTCACGAAGGACGACGAGAACATCAACTCGCAGCCCTTCATGCACTGGCGCGACCGCTACCTCTACTGCATGGAGGCGGTGAACAAGGCGCAGGCCGAGACCGGCGAGGTCAAGGGCACCTATCTCAACGTGACCGCCGCGACCATGGAGGACATGTACGAGCGTGCCGAGTTCGCCAAGGAACTCGGGTCAGTCATCGTCATGATCGATCTGGTGATCGGCTACACCGCGATCCAGTCGATGGCCAAGTGGGCGCGCCGCAACGACATGATCCTGCACCTGCACCGGGCCGGCCACGGAACCTACACGCGTCAGAAGACGCACGGGGTCTCCTTCCGCGTGATCGCGAAATGGATGCGTCTGGCCGGCGTCGACCATATCCACGCCGGCACCGTTGTCGGCAAGCTGGAGGGCGACCCGGCGACGACCCGCGGCTACTACGACGTCTGCCGCGAGGACTTCAATCCCATGCGCCTGGAAAACGGCATCTTCATTGATCAGCCCTGGGCCAGCCTCAACAAGGTGATGCCGGTTGCCTCGGGCGGAATCCACGCCGGCCAGATGCACCAGCTCGTGCACTATCTCGGCGAGGACGTGGTCCTGCAGTTCGGCGGCGGCACGATCGGCCACCCGATGGGTATCGCGGCCGGTGCCACCGCCAATCGGGTCGCGCTCGAGGCCATGATCCTGGCCCGCAACGAGGGCCGCGACTATCTCAGCGAGGGCCCCGACATCCTGGCCGCCGCGGCCAGGCACTGCCAGCCGCTGGCACAGGCGCTGGAAACCTGGAAGGACGTCACCTTCGACTACGCCTCGACCGACACCCCCGATTTCGTGCCGACCGCAACGGCAGCCGCCTGAGCCAGGAGATTCCCGACATGCGCATCACCCAGGGCACCTTTTCCTTCCTGCCCGACCTGACCGACGAGCAGATCGCCGCGCAGGTGCAGTACGCTATCGACAAGGGCTGGGCGGTGAACATCGAGTTCACCGATGACCCGCATCCGCGCAACACCTACTGGGAGATGTGGGGCCACCCGATGTTCGACGTCGAGGATGCAGCGGCGGTCTTGATGGAATTGAACGAGTGCCGAAAGGTCTACGGTGACCGCTACATCCGTATTTCCGCGTTCGACGCCAGCCACGGCTGGGAAAGCGTCCGGCTGTCGTTCATCGTCAATCGGCCGGCCGAGGAGCCCGGATTCCACGTCGAGCGGCAGGAAATCGACGGTCGGCGCCTGCGCTATACGACGCGCAGCTACGCCGCCGGCCGGCCGGCCGGCCAGCGCTACGCCTGAGCGCGGCGACAGGCGAGGCGGTCATGCAAGGCACGGTGGAGAACGCCGAGACACCGGCGGACGCGACGGCGGTCGAGACCGCGGTCGACCTGCGGCGCGAGTATGCTGAATCCGGCGTCCAGGAGGTGCTCGACGGGCTCGACCGGCAGCTGGTCGGGCTGGCCCCGGTCAAGCGGCGCATCCGCGAGATCGCGGCGCTGCTGCTGGTCGAGCGGGCGCGCAAGCGCTTCGGCCTCGCCCACGAGACACCGACCCTGCACATGAGCTTCACCGGCAATCCCGGCACCGGAAAGACCACTGTCGCGCTCAAGATGGCCGACCTGCTGCATCGGCTCGGCTACATCCGCAAGGGCCATCTGGTCAGCGTGACGCGCGACGACCTGGTCGGGCAGTACATCGGGCACACCGCGCCCAAGACCAAGGAGATCCTGAAGAAGGCGATGGGCGGCGTGCTCTTTATCGACGAGGCCTACTACCTCTATCGGCCGGAGAACGAGCGCGACTACGGGCAGGAGGCGATCGAAATCCTGCTTCAGGTGATGGAGAACCAGCGCGACGACCTAGTCGTCATACTCGCCGGCTACGCCGACCGCATGGACCGCTTCTTTGCCAGCAACCCTGGCTTTCGCTCGCGCATTGCGCATCATGTCGATTTCCCCGACTACAGCGAAGAGGAACTGCTCGCCATCGCGGAGCTGATTCTGGACCAGCAGAACTACCGACTGTCGGATCCGGCGCGCGCGGCCCTGGTCCGCTACATCGAGAAGCGGCGCACGCAGCCCCATTTCGCCAACGCCCGTTCGATCCGTAACGCGCTCGATCGGGCGCGCCTGCGCCAGGCCAACCGCCTGTTCGAATCGGCCGACGGTCCGCTCGATGCCGATGCGCTCTCGACCATCGGCCCGGAGGACATCCTGGCGAGCCGTGTCTTCCAGATCGCCGACCGGCAGGAGCGGACGACGTCCTGATGCCGCGCGACATCGTCATCGCCCCATCCATGCTGTCGGCCGACTTCGCGCGCCTGGCCGAGGAACTCGCCGATGTCGAGGCGGCGGGCGCCGACTGGATTCATCTCGACGTCATGGACGGCCACTTCGTCCCCAACCTTACCTTCGGCCCCGCGGTCGTGAAGGCGATGCGTCCGCACTCGGCGCGCGTCTTCGACGTCCACCTGATGATCGAGCCGGCCGATCCCTATCTCGAGGCCTTCGCGGCGGCCGGTGCCGACGTGATCACGGTCCATGCCGAGGCGACCCGCCACCTCGACCGTTCGCTGCAGGCGATTCGCGCGCTCGGCAAGCGCGCCGGGGTCTCGCTGAATCCGGCCACGCCCGAATCCGCCATCGCCTACGTTCTCGACCGGGCCGACCTGGTTCTTCTGATGACCGTCAATCCGGGCTTTGGCGGGCAGGC
>CAZDBC010000336.1:0-2507 GCA_964503295.1 uncultured Kiloniellaceae bacterium
CCCGATTAGGTCGCCCGATTCCGAAGCAAGGGCCGTGCCATGGTCCACCGACCTTTTCGACCAGCGCCCGAGAATCGTCAAGAGACCTGAACCAGGTGCGTCACGACCGGTAGCCAAGGTCCGTCATGGTGCGCGCGAAGGGACCGGCGAGATACCCCGGCAACTCGAACCGCCCCCTGGACTCTGCCGGCCGCAGGGCCGAGCGGGCATACGACAAGCAGGCAGGATCGGCCGGCAGGTCGAGGCACCTCAACAGTCGGCCCACCGTTTTTTCCGGGCTTGCAGCCAGATCCTCGTAGCGGACCAGAATGAGCCCCACCTCGGTCATGCGCCGAAGCCCCTCCCTCATGGTCAAGAGCCATTCGACGGCGGCCATGGCACGCTGATCGGTCAGGCGCGCGAGCGCTTCGATGTGGGGTGCGAGGTCGGAATCCTTGGCAGCGACTTGCCCAAGCAGCAGCTGCCACTTTCGCCGGTCGCGGCCCCACCAGTCCTCCACCCCAAGCGGGCCGCGCCGGCCTTTGCTCTCCGACCAGCACCCGATCGACATACAGGCATCCCAGCCATTGCGAATCAGGAAAATGAAACGTGCGTCGGGAAACAGCGCCCTTACGAACCCGGTTCGAAAAACCAGTTCCGGATACTTGTCGCACAAACGGTTTGCGCGGGTAAGACCCAGATAGGCGCCGAACAGACGATGGGCGTGGCATTTCATCTCTGCCGTGGCCTCGGCAGCTGTCAGGCGGTATTTGGCAAGCCCGTCCGTATAGCTGCCGACGAGATCCTCTGTGCCGCAAATGGCATGCCAGATCGCTTTTGGTTCGTTAAGGAAACCTACGTCGCGATGTATCGACAGAACGACGCCAAGGATGGTCGTTCCGCTGCGCCCCATGCCCACGATGAAGATCGGCGCCCTGATCTCGCGCAACTGGGGAAGCCGTCGGTAGAGCTCGAAACTTCCAAAGAGCAGTGGATTGATCCAGCGCCCCCGCGTGGTCAAAGGACGGCCCTCGAAAAGGCCATAGGAAACCAGTCGCCGCAGGCTGCGTCCGGGCGATCGCCTGAAGTAGTCGAAGTCGATCTGCCCGACCATCACGTCCCGCCCTTCAAGCCGCTGGCCGGAAAGGCGTTGCCGACCCGGCCGCGGCGCGGTCCCGACCCGGTCACGGCTTCGGCTTGAGCGTCAGTTGCGTCACGGACACCGAATTGGCCGGCAGTGCGAACCGCCCGATCCCGCGCGAATCGAACTGCACCGCGAAATCGCGGCTCGCTGGCACGACGGCGAAGGGGGCTTCGTCCCGATTGGACGCGGATTGGCTCGGCGCCGAAACTGATTCCTGAGTCGCCTCAATGTTCCGCCCCGCAAGGTCCGGCAGGACCAAGCTTGCCTTGTGGGGCCCGTCATGGCGGTTCACGGCCATCACGTTGAGCCGTCCGTTCTCTTCCTCGAAGGTCACCGCGGTACGGACGTCGTAGCCGCCGCGATAGTCGCTGAAATTGGGTGAACGCGCGGCGCTGGCCACCAGCTTGCCGCTCGTCCCGCGGTGCAGTACCCGCAGCGCCCAGTAGACGACATTGCCATAGACCTCTGCCGTCGCCCTGCTGTGCCTCAGCAACTGCCAGGGGCCGCGCGCGCCAAGCGCGTGCCAGAGCGCAGCCTCCACGTTGGGGCGGTTGAGGCTGGCCAACAGAAAATCTGCGGTGGCGAGCGCACCCGACAAATCCCCTGTGGTGTGCCAGCTATCCTGCCAGCGTCCGCCTCGCGGACGCTCGGGCCAGCGCGCGTGCTCGGTAACCAGTATGCGCGGCGCCTCGCCATTCCGATCGCCCGCTACCTGAAGGGAGGCCTTCTCGATCCAACGCATCACGGCGGGAATGGCCATGCCGTCATAGTATGCATGGAACGCATAGCCGTGGACGCTCCCCTTGATGATCTCGGCCAGCCTGCGATTGAATGCACCCGGGAGCGCCGGACGATCCTCTCGCCGAGACCATGGCGCGGTCGCAAGTGCGGCTATGAAACGTGCCTGGGGATCGATCTCGCGAATCGCCTGGATGACAGGCAGCGCGCGCCCGGCGTAGAGCTCCGCCGACCAGCGATAGGGCGGAAAATCCAGCTCATTGCCGAGCTCCCATAGCCCTATGGTGCAACACCCTCCGCTGCTGCAGGGCTCGAAGCAGGCGTTGCCGTTGACGACCGGTCCGCCACGGCTGGGGGCGAACATCTTAGCCACCGTGCGCGCCTGCGCGACCACCGCCTCGATCGGCCAGGCTTTGCCGTGTGCCCCGTGCAAATTGAGCACGAACATGGGCACACCGCCGACCGCGCCTACGAACTCCAGAAACTCCGCAAGCCCGAACTCGGCCGTCGCCGGCGGACCATTCGGAACCGCCTGCGGACTGCGCTGATCCGGCGCGCCGATCGACCGCTCGACGATAAAGCCATTGGAGATCGTCCCTCCCGGATAGCGGTAGAGAACGCCTGGCAAGGCGCGCATCAGCTCGAT
>CAZDBC010000336.1:2517-4248 GCA_964503295.1 uncultured Kiloniellaceae bacterium
GTGCCAGTAGCCCTCCTGGAAATTGCGCCAATTGACGTTGAAACCATAGAAGGCAGGTGTCACGCGCTCTCGCACCACCTGGGACAGGTCCACCTCGATGATCGGCCCCGCCGAAGCGTCGAGAGGGCTTCCGGACGCAACCGCCGTGCGAGCGGCGACCGCCCCTACAGCGAGTGTCAGCGCGACAAACAGTCCAACGGCAGCGGCAAGACTACCTGTGCACGTCTTCATCGACCGCCATCCGACGAACGACAGGGGCTGGTCAGCCATCTATCGACTGGCGAGCAAACGGCCGGCGACCCTGCGCACGATGTAGGGTAGCGCCCAGCCATACTTTGTCATGAAGAAAGGGATATGAGAGAGCTGCCCCCCCTGCACCATGGCCTTCAGTCGGTGGAATGCGATGTTCTTCTCGAGATAGGCCTGATGCTCCCGAAGCAGACCCAGCACACGCGGCCGGCTCTGAAAATCGGCCCGAGCCAGGAAACGGCCATTGGCCTCCGATATGCGCTCCAGATCTTCGATCCGCGGGAACTTCGAGGCCGACAGCGGATTGAAATGGTAGAAGTAGTAGGCCTCATCCAAGAGCCGAAAACGACCCCCGGCAGCAAGGCACGACAGGTAGAATTGATAATCCTCCGACAGCGCCAGATCCGGCTGATAACGCAGGCGTCGATCATTGAGGAACTCGCGGCTGAAGATCGGCTTGAGCAAGCCGAAGTTGCTGCTGAGCCGCGTGAGGCCCCGCGGCAAGCTGTGCCGGAGAAAGGATTCGAGGTCGACAACCCCGCCGGCAGGAATCGCCTGCTTCGGGATGCCTGGCCTTAAAATGCGTTCGGCGATCGGATCGTAGTGAACGAAGTTGTCGGCGACCAGATCGGCGCCGCACTGCTCTCCCACCTGGATCAGTCGTCGCAGCCGGTCCGGGTGATAGTGATCGTCGGCATCAAGGATCGCGATCCACTCTCCCCTCGCCCGGTCGATGCCGTGATTGCGCGCCCGGGACACACCCCCGTTTTCGAGCAAAGAGAAAAGCCGAACGCGATCGTCGCCGGCCGCAAGATGCTCGACCGCCGCACCCGTACCGTCGCCCGACCCGTCGTCCACCACCAGCACCTCGAGTTCGCTCATGGTCTGCCGAAGACAGGAGTCGACGGCGCGAGCAATGGACCGTGCGGCATTGAAAGCCGGAATGACGACAGAGACCCTTGGCGGCTGCACCGCCTTTTCGGGCGCCGCCGACATGGTGCGCATTTCTTCGGCCCCCTTTGACAATCCTGCCTCCGATCGAGCACTCCGACGTCACCGGCCCGGCATCAATCGTGGCAACGCTAACCGGAACCCTCGCGCTGCATCGCAACCAGAGCCTGCCGCTGGGGGAGTGCGGTCAGGAAGTGATTTTTTGGTGACGCGCCAAGCGCGATCTCGGCTGCACGACGTGCGATGCCCTCGCCAGCGCGCGATTGCCGATGACTCGTGCCACAGGACGCGACGACGCGATTACGCGGGTAGATCACCGGAACAGCGGAAATCTCGACCGGCGTCCGCAGTTCGGGACCGACCAGCCACGAAAGAACACAAACCGTTTGCCTGCGTCGCTTTCTTCACAAAGCCGCCTTTTCGATAACACAACAAGCCGGCGTGTTGAGCTTCTATCGTTGCACTGCAACGGACGGAACTTGGGGCGCAACTTGGCCGGTCCAAAGAGCTTCCGCGGCGTTGACTTCGCTT
>CAZDBC010000337.1:0-1283 GCA_964503295.1 uncultured Kiloniellaceae bacterium
CCGGGACGCCGCTCGCGGAGATCGAGGCACTCCTTGCGGACAACGGCCAGCTCCTGGCCTTCGAGCCTCCCGACCTTGGCCCACTGCTCGGCGGCGCGGCCGCGGCCGGCACAGTTGGCGGCGCCACTGCCTGCAATCTTTCCGGGCCGCGCCGGCTGAAGGCCGGCGCGCTGCGCGACCATTTCCTGGGCGTGAGCGCCGTCTCCGGGCGCGGCGAACTCTTCAAGTCGGGCGGCCGGGTGGTCAAGAACGTTACCGGCTACGACCTCTGCAAGCTCCTTGCCGGCGCCTACGGCACCCTCGCGGTGCTGACCGACGTCACGCTCAAGGTGCTGCCGCGACCGGAGAAGACGCGTACCGTCCTGTTGTACGGCCTGGACGACGCTGCCGGGCTTGCCGCCATGACTCGAGCCATGACCTCGTCTCATGAGGTCTCGGGGGCGGCGCATCTGCCGGCCGCGATCGCTGCACGTTCGGCCGTCTCTTTCGTCGCCGGCGCCGGCGCCGCGGTCACCGCCCTGCGCGTCGAGGGGCCCGGCCCCTCGGTCGAGCACCGCTGCCGGGCGCTGCGCGAGGAGCTCGCCGACATGGCCGAGAGCGAGGAGCTGCACGGCAGCAATTCGGCGACCTTCTGGGCCGAGCTGCGCGATGTCAGCCCCTTCGTCGGGCAGCGGGACTTCGCGGTGTGGCGCGTTTCCGTTCCGCCGCGGGCGGGCCCGGGCCTCGTCGCCCGGCTGCGCGCCGCGCTGGACGATTCCGATGCGCTGCAACACTTCTACGATTGGGCAGGCGGTCTGGTCTGGCTGGCGCTGCCGCCGGCCGGCGACGCCGCGGCCGGCGCGCTGCGTGACCTGATCGACGGTCCCGGGGGTTGCGGCGGCCATGCAACCCTCATCCGGGCCAATGCGTCCCTGCGCGCCGCGGTACCGGTCTTCCATCCGCAGGACGAAGGCCGTGCCGCGCTGACCCGTCGGATCAAAGAGAACTTCGATCCGCGCGGCCTGCTCAACCCCGGCCGCATGTACGCCGGAATCTAGGAACGCATCCTTGCAGACCGACTTCTCCCTGGCCCAGCTCGCCGATCCGGACATCGCGGAATCCAACAAGATCCTCCGCGCCTGCGTCCACTGCGGCTTCTGCACCGCGACCTGTCCGACCTATGTCCTGCTGGGCGACGAGCTCGACAGCCCGCGCGGGCGCATCTACCTGATGAAGGAGATGCTGGAGCAGGACCGGCCCGCGACCGAGCGCGAGGTCAAGCACATCGACCGCTGCCTGTCCTG
>CAZDBC010000337.1:1293-4239 GCA_964503295.1 uncultured Kiloniellaceae bacterium
CGGCGTTCACTACATGCACCTGGTCGACCATGGCCGGCGGCATATCGAACGCACCTACCGCCGACCCTTGCCCGATCGTCTGCTGCGCCGCCTGCTCGCACTCGTGCTGCCCTATCCCGGGCGTTTCCGTCTCGCGCTGCTCGGGGCCGTCCTGGCCAAGCCGTTCGCGGGGCTGATGCCGCGCCGGCTGCGTGCCATGGTCGCCCTGGCGCCGACGAGGCCGGCCGCGCCGAGTCGAATCGACCGGCCGCAGGTGATTCCGGCCGAGGGCAGGCGGCGCGGCCGGGTGACGCTGCTCAACGGCTGCGCCCAGCAGGTGCTGGCGCCCCAGATCAACGAGGCCACCGTGCGCCTGCTGAGCCGCCACGGTGTCGAGGTCGTGGTGGCGCGCGGCGCCGGCTGCTGCGGCGCGCTGGTCCATCACATGGGGCAGGAGGAACCGGCGCTGGCCGCCGCCAAGGCCAACATCGACGCCTGGATGCGGGAACTGGACGGCGACGGGCTGGACGCCGTCATCATCAACGCCTCGGGCTGCGGCACGACGGTCAAGGACTACGGCTTCATGCTGCGCGAAGATCCGGCCTACGCCGAAAAGGCGGCCCGAATCGCCGGCCTGACGAAGGACATTACCGAGTACCTGAACGAGATCGGCCTTGCGGCGTCGAGCATTCGACCGCCCGCGCTGCAGGTCGCCTACCACTCGGCCTGCTCCATGCAGCACGGCCAACGGATCCTGAAGCCGCCCCGCGAGCTGCTGAGCAAGGCCGGCTTCCGCGTGCTCGAGGTGCCGGAAGGACACCTCTGCTGCGGCTCCGCCGGGACCTACAACATCACCCAGCCGGCGCTGGCAACCCGGCTGCGCGACCGCAAGGTGGCCAACATCGAGCGCCTCGAGCCGGACCTGATCGCAACGGGGAACATCGGCTGCATCAGCCAGATCGGCAGCGGTACCCCAATCCCGATCGTGCACACGGTGGAGCTGCTCGACTGGGCGACCGGCGGGCCGGCGCCGGAGGCTCTGGGCGGGCTCGCCGCGCACGCGGCCTGAGCAGCCGCGAGGGATGGCCTCGCGCGACGGCTACTCGGCCATGCCGAGCGCGCGCTTGTAGAGGTCGAGCAGTGTCTCCTGCTCCTGGCGGTCGTCGCGGTCCATCTTCCGCAGCTTGATCACCTGGCGCATGATCTTGGTGTCGAAGCCGTTGCCCTTGGCCTCGGAATAGACCTCGCGTATGTCTCCGGCGAGGGCCGCCTTCTCCTCTTCCAGGCGCTCGATTCGCTCGATGTAGGACCGCAGGCGCTCGGCCGCGATGCCGCCGACGTCGGACATTCCGCCACTCACTCCCCGAAAAGCGATGCTGTGGATGATTTCGGGCGGGCCGGGACCGGCCCGCCGAGATCTGGCACGCTAGCCGCTCGCGCCGTCCGGCGCAACGCCTGCTCTGACGCCCTGCGGCGCTGTCGTTCGGGATAGCCTTGCTGCCGTTTCACAGGACCTGCGGCAGTCTTGCTTGGACCGGCTGAAGCCGGGTGCTTCGAAGCCAGCGTTCGGCAAACAGGACCCTGTTGCGTGCCCGACGAGGAGTCGGTTCGGCCGCCCATCGTGGCCGGCCCGAAACGTCTAATGCTTGTGGCTGGCGGCGAAGGCGGCCTTCTGCTCGGGCGTGGCCTCGGTCTGGTGCTTCGCCTTCCACTCGGCGTAGGGCATGCCGTAGATGACCTCCCGCGCCGTGTCGTAGTCGATGTCCAGACCGCGGTCCTGGGCGGCGGCGCTGTACCACTTGGAGAGGCAGTTGCGGCAGAAGCCGGCGAGATTCATCAGGTCGATGTTCTGCACGTCCGTGCGCTCGCGCAGGTGCTCGACCAGCCGGCGAAAGGCCGCCGCTTCCAGTTCGGTCTTGGTCTGCTGGTCCATCCGCCCTTCTCCTCCGGAGTTGTTGACGCGTCCTCCCTTCATCTTGGGAGGCGCGGCGCGCCTGTCCAGTCCTGCAGCCGCCGGCCTTTAGACGCCTGCCACGGTCTCCTCGATCAGCCAGTCGACCACGGTGCGCAGGGCCTCGGTCTTGTCCGCTCCGGCGGCGCGCGCCTGTTCGAAGACGGCGAGCTGGCGGTGAGCGCTCGTGCCCCGGCCCAGAATGTCGCGCGCGTGCTCGACCTCCTTGGCGCAGTCGAGCGCGATGGCGTGCGGCGCGCAGAGCTCGATGATCTCCTCGAGCAACTCGCCGTAGGGGTGGATCTGACAGCGGCCGAAGTCGACCAGCCCCTCGTCGATGCCGTAGCGCTGCGCCCGCCAGCGGTTTTCCCGGATCAGCATGTTGGAGTACTTGCGCCAGCGCTGGTTCTTGCGTTTCAGGGTGTAGAGCATGCGTACGAGGCAGAGATAGATGGCCGCGATGGTCAGCGTGTCCTCGAGCCGGGTGCAGACGTCGCACACCCGCATCTCCAGCGTGGGAAAGCGCGCCGAGGGACGCACGTCCCACCAGATCTTGGTGCCGTCTTCGATGATTCCGGTCGAAACCAGCATGTCGAGGTGGCGCTCGAACTCGCCCCAGCTGTCGAAGCTCTCGGGCAGGCCGGTGCGCGGCAATTCGTCGAACACGGCGAGCCGGTACGACTTGAGTCCTGTGTCCTCGCCGCGCCAGAACGGCGAGGAGGTGGACAGCGCCAGCAGGTGCGGCAGGAAATAGCTGATCTGCTGCATCAGGTCGATGCGCAGCTCGTCGTCGTCGAGGCCGACGTGGACGTGCATGCCGCAGATCAGCAGGCGGCGCACCACGCCCTGCATGTCGCGCGCCAGGATGTCGTAGCGCTCCTTGCGCGTCGCCTTCTGCCGGCCCCAGTCGGCGGAGGGATGGGTCGAGGCGGCGATCGGGGCGAGGCCGTGTTCGGAGGCGACGTCGGCCACCGTGCGCCGCAGGTAGGCGAGCTCTTGCCGGGCCTGCTTGATCG
>CAZDBC010000338.1:0-4223 GCA_964503295.1 uncultured Kiloniellaceae bacterium
GCCGTTCTCCATCAGCGGGCAGAGCGCGCCGCCCTTGGCCGACCAGACGCCGTTGGCGAGGACCGGCCGCAGGGCGTCGTAGGGCAGGCCGTCGTTGCGCTCCAGCAGCGCCGCCATCGGCGCGAGGCTCGGCAGCCCGCGCGCGGCCAGCCAGCGCGCCGCATTGCCGGCCTCCTCGGCCAGGCCCCAGGCCAGCCCGGCGCCGCGCGCCGCCTTGCGCACCGTGGCGTCGACCTCGTTGAGCGAGACCAGCGGCATGGGCCGGCTGCCCCTCAGTCGGCCGGATAGGCCCAGGCGTCCGCCGGCAGGCGGCCGAGCTCGTGGGGGAAGGGCGCGTCCTGGTACATGGTGATGCGCACCCAGCGGTCGGAGCGCGGGTCGAACTTGCCGGCGCCGAAGAACGACAGCTTGCAGCGCAGCAGGTCGATCGGCAGCAGGTCGGCGCCGATCAGGTTGTCGCGGATCTCCGCGTAGGGCTGGTCCGCGAGCGCCTGCAGGCGGCGCACGATGTGCCGGTGCTCGGGATGGTCGAGCAGGAAGGCGGCGATCCCCGCACCGGCGTCCATCCGCGCCAGGTCGCGGTGCAGGTTGTGGATGTCGCGCGCGGTCGCCAGGGGCTGCTCGAGCTCCATGCCCGGTTCGCCGAAGCGCTCGCCGAGCCGCGGCTCGAGCTTCTCCTCGGAGACGTACCAGAAGCGCGCCTGGGCCTCGCGCGCGGAAAAGTCCATGGTCAGGCACCAGTCGAACTCGCGCTCGATCCGGGCGCGCAGCTCGCCAACGCGCGCGCGCCCGTCGATGCGGAAGCGCGCGGTCTCGTCGGTCGCCATCTGCGCGGTCAGCCCGTCGACCAGGTCGCCGTGCGGCTCGATGACAAGTGTGACCGTCAGCTCCTGCGCCTCCAGGCTCAGGTTCGCCTCGGCCCAGCGGTAGAGCGCGTCCCAGGGCATCGGCCCGGCGAGCAGTGCCTCGGCGACCGCCTGCAGGCGGTCGAGATCGGCGCGCAGCTCCGCGATGCGCCGCTGCTGGCGCGCGTCCTCGGTGCGCCATTCGGCGACTCCGCGCCCGGCGCCGGCCAGGGCTTGCCGGAAGGCCGCCAGCGACTCCGGCGTTGCCCGCGGCAGGGCGCGCACGCGCGCCAGGGCGGTCTCGCGCGCCAGGATCCAGCTGTGCAGAAGGCAGGGATGGTTGACCAGGAAAGGCGCCATGCCGAGGCCGGTCGAGTTGCCGACGCCGAAGCGCCGGCGCAGGCCGGGCTCGAGCGGCACCGCCGTCTCCGGCGCACGCTGTGCCGCGATGTGCTCGACCAGATCAACCGTGAAGGCGCGGATCAGCCAGACCGCCAGCATCTCGGCGTGAAAGGGCGCGGCCATCTCCGGCCGTTCGGCGATCAGGTCGCGGTCGGCCAGGCCGAACTTGCCGTTTCCGTAGACCGCCGTCGTGCGCATGAGGTAGCCGACCGCCTCGACGCGTTCGCGCTCGGGCTGCTCTCCGCGCGCGAGGCAGTCGGCCACATGGTCGAACAGGCGCACGCTCTTGTTGGCGCGCGACAGGACCAGCTCGCTGGATCGGCAGCGACCGGCCTCCTGCCTGGGCACATTGGCGCGCAGCCGTTCGATGTCGTCACGCTCCGGCTCGCCGTCGAACAGGGCGAAGGTCGCGTCCCAGGCCTCGGCGATCACCCGGTCGGTGCGCAGGGACGGGTCGAGATCGTGGGAAAAGCACATCAGGCTGTAGGTGTTGCGCGGGCCGGTCGCGCGGTAGACCGCGGTGCCGAAGCCGCGCGCGTCGATGTCCCAGCGCGGCCGGTCGAAGCGCCAGCGCTCGGCCTTGAGCCGGCGCAGCAGCGCGCGCATGAAGCTGAGGCGTGTCTGGTGGAAGGCGCCCATGCGGGCCAGACGCATGACCTGCGCCGGAGGGCGCAGGGCGACCGCGGGAACGCTGGGTGCTGTATCCGGCATGCCTGCCATCCTTCGCGGGTAGCGCGGAATCTGCGCGGCCTCTTTTTCTGTTACCTAGCCGCTCGGGCCATGGCCGGCAAGGCGTCGGCAGGCGCCGGCCGCCCGGCCGAGCGCGCGGCGGGCCCGAACGACCCCCGGAAGAACTCGAGCCAGTTGCCGCCCATGATGGCGGCGGTCTCCTCTTTCGAGAAGCCGACCGCGCGCAGGCCCTGCGCGATTCCCGGAAAGTCGCGGTTGTCGCGGAACCATGCCGGCTGCGGCGGGAAGCCGGGCCGTTCGGCCGAGCCCTCGCCGTAGTCGACCTGTTTGGTCCAACGGCCCGAGCGCATCCACTCGACCACGCTGTCGGGCTGGCCCTGGCAGAGGTCGGAGCCGATGCCGATCCGCCCGACGCCCATCAGCTCGGCGGTGCGCGCGACCATCGCGCAGAAGTCTTCCAGGCCGCAGTCCGAGCCGTTCTTCAGATGGTGGGGGTAGAAGGAGAAGCCGAGCATCCCGCCGCTTTCCGCCAGGGCGCGCAGCACCCGGTCGGACTTGTTGCGCCGGGCCGGGTGCCAGGAGGACGGGTTGGCGTGGGTGATCGCGATCGGCCGTTCGGAGATTTCGATCGCCTCCAGGGTCGAGCGCTCGGCGGAATGGGACATGTCGACGACGAGGCCGACCCGGTTCATCTCGCGGATCACCTCGCGGCCCATGCGCGTGATGCCCGGGTCCTCGGCCTCGTAGCAGCCGGTCGCGAGCAGGCTCTGGTTGTTGTAGGAGAGCTGCATGAAGCGCGCGCCCAGCGTGTGGCAGATCTCGACCAGGCCGATGTCGTCCTCGATCGGCGAGCAGTTCTGGAAGCCGAAGAAGATCGCCGTGCGGCCGCTCGCGCGCGCCCGCTGCACGTCCGCGGCCGTGCGGCCGTGCAGGATCAGGTCGGCGTGGCGCTCGAAGCGGCGGTTCCACTGCGCGATGTTGGCGACCGTCTCGCGGAAGGTCTCGTGGTAACAGATCGTGACGTGGACCGCGTCGAGCCCGCCGGCACGCATCTGGCGGAAGATCTCCTCCGACCAGTTGCAGTACTGCAGGCAGTCGATGACGATGGGGCGGTCGTCGGCCATGTGCCTCTCAGTCGGGTCGGCCGGCCGCGACGTAGGCGGTCTTGACATGGGTGTAGAACTCGACAGCGTAGCGCCCCTGCTCGCGCGGGCCGTAGCTCGAATCGCCGCGCCCGCCGAACGGGACGTGATAGTCGGTGCCGGCGGTCGGCAGGTTGACCATCACGCAGCCGGTTCTGGAATTTCGCCGGAAATGGTTGGCCCGGGCGAGCGAGCGCGTGACGATGCCCGAGGTCAGGCCGAAGCGTGTGTCGTTGGCGGTCGCCAGCGCCTCCTCGTAGGAGCCGACCTTGATGACGCAGGCGATCGGCCCGAACATCTCCTCGCGGTTGACCCGCATGTCGTTGCGGCTGTTCGCGAACAGGGCGGGCGCCATGTAGTGGCCGGGCGTCGCCCGATCGAGGCGCTCGCCGCCGATCACCCGCTCGCAGCCCTCCTCCTCGGCGAGGCGGACGTAGGCCAGGTCCTGCTCGAGCTGGTCTTCGCTGACCACCGGGCCGATCTGGGTGCCCTCGGCCAGGGCGTGGTCGACCTTCAGCGCCGCGATCGCCTCGCGCATGGCCTCGACGAAGGCGTCGTGGACCTTCTCGTGCACGATCAGCCGCGAGGAGGCCGTGCACTTCTGGCCGGTGCCGCCGTAGGCGCCGTTGACCGCGCAGGCGACGGCCGTTTCGAGGTCGGCGTCGTCCATCACGATGAGCGGGTTCTTGGAGCCCATCTCGAGCTGCAGCCGGGTCAGGTTGCCGGCGGCGGCCGCGGCCACCCGGCGGCCGACCTCGAGCGAACCGGTGAAGGAGATGGCGTCGAGCTCGGGATGCTCGGCCAGGCTCTGGCCGACCGCGCCGCCGGGCCCCATGACCAGGTTGAACAGGCCGGCGGGCAGATCCTGGCGCGCGATGATCTCGGTCAGGGCCCAGGCGCTGGCCGGGGTCAGGTTGGCCGGCTTCCAGACCACCGCGTTGCCGAAGGCGAGCGCCGGCGCGATCTTCCAGCTCGCCGTCGCCATGGGGAAGTTCCAGGGCGAGATCACCGCGACCACGCCGAGCGGCTCGCGGCGCACGTCGACCTCGATGCCGGGCCTGACCGAATCCGCCGTGTCGCCGATCTGGCGCAGAACCTCGGCGCCGAAGTAGTGGAAGAACTGGCCGGCGCGGTAGACCTCGCC
>CAZDBC010000339.1:0-1993 GCA_964503295.1 uncultured Kiloniellaceae bacterium
ATCGACGGTCCCGCCATCGTCATCGAGCCGACCTCGACCACGGTGGTCGATCCGGGCTGGCGTGCCAGCGTGACCGAGCGCGATTACCTGGTGCTGGAGCGGGTGGTGCCGCTCGAGCGGGTCCACGCCGTCGGCACGGAAGTCGATCCGGTCATGCTGGAGGTGTTCAACAACCTCTTCATGTCGATCGCCGAGCAGATGGGCTCGACGCTGGAGAACACGGCCTATTCGGTCAACATCAAGGAGCGGCTCGACTTCTCCTGCGCGCTGTTCGACCCGGAAGGCAATCTGGTCGCCAATGCGCCGCACATGCCGGTGCATCTGGGTTCGATGAGCGAATCGATCCGCACGGTGATCCGCCTGCGCGGCAACGACATGGCGCCGGGCGACGTCTATGCCCTCAACGCGCCCTACAACGGCGGCACGCATCTGCCCGACATCACCGTCATCACACCGGTCTTCGATGCGGCGGGCGAGAAGATCATCTTCTTCGTCGCCAGCCGCGGCCACCACGCCGACGTCGGCGGCACGACGCCGGGCTCGATGCCGCCCGACTCCAAGACGGTGGAGGAAGAGGGCGTACTGTTCGACAACTTCACCCTGGTCGAGCGCGGCCGCTTCCGCGAGCGCGAGACGGTGGAGTTGTTGTTGTCGGGGCCCTATCCGGCGCGCAACTCGGTCCAGAACATCGGCGACCTGCAGGCCCAGATCGCCGCCAACGAGAAGGGCGTGCAGGAGCTGGGCAAGATGATCGACCACTTTGGGCTGGACGTGGTGCATGCCTACATGGGCCACGTCCAGGACAACGCGGAAGAGCAGGTGCGCCGGGTGCTCGACGTGCTGACGGACGGCGCGTTCACCTACCCGCTCGACAACGGCGCAGAGGTGAAGGTCGCGATCCGTATCGACAAGGCGGCGCGCAGCGCCGTGATCGACTTCACCGGTACGAGCCCCCAGCTGCCCGACAACTTCAACGCACCCTCGGCGGTCTGCCGGGCCGCGGTGCTCTACGTCTTCCGCACGCTGGTCGAAGACGAGATTCCGATGAACGAGGGCTGCCTCAAGCCGCTGGATATCGTTTTGCCGAAGGGCTGCATGCTCAATCCGGAGTACCCGGCCGCGGTTGTCGCCGGCAACGTCGAGACCAGCCAGGTGATCACCGACACGCTCTACGGCGCGCTCGGTGTGCTCGCCGCCGCCCAGGGCACCATGAACAACTTCACCTTCGGCAACGAAACCTATCAATATTACGAGACGATCTGCGGCGGCTCCGGCGCCGGGCCGGATTTCGACGGCACCGCGGGCGTGCACACCCACATGACCAATTCGCGCCTGACCGATCCGGAGGTCCTCGAATGGCGCTTTCCCGTTCTGCTCGAGGACTTCCACATTCGGCGCGGTTCCGGCGGGGCGGGCAGGCACCGCGGCGGTGACGGCACGCTGCGTAAGGTTCGCTTCCTCGAGGACATGACCGCCTCGATCCTGGCCAACCGGCGCAAGGTCCCGCCTTTCGGCGTGAAGGGTGGACACAACGGCGAATGCGGCCGCAACTGGGTCGAGCGCGCCGACGGCAGCCGGATCGAGCTGAGCGGGACGGATTCGATCGACATGCGTCCGGGCGACGTCTTCGTGATCCAGACGCCCACGGGGGGCGGCTACGGGGCGCCCGAGGAGCGCGTCGAGACCGAGGGTGCGGAGCGCGGGGAGGCCGGGTGATGGGCGACACGTCGTCTGCCGGCCGCGGCAAGCGCGCCATCGTCTCCTCGGCGCATCTGGTCTCGGAGCGCGCCGCCGAGCTCAGCGAGTTCGAGTACGGCCTGCACATCGCCGGCAACGCCTTCAACCGCTGGATCGTGCGCTGCATGGCCGCCGCCGGCTATCCCGATCTCGGTCCGCTCGACGTGATGGTCGTGCACACGGTCAACCATCGGGCACGCGACAAGAAGCTCGCCGACATCTGCTTCGTGCTCAACATCGAGGACACGCATACGGT
>CAZDBC010000339.1:2003-4211 GCA_964503295.1 uncultured Kiloniellaceae bacterium
GGTCAACTACGCCCTGAAGAAGCTCGGCCGGCTCGGCCTGGTGCGCGGCGACAAGCGCGGCAAGGAAATCGTCTACGCGACCACCGAAGCTGGGCAGGCGGCCTGTGCGCGTTACCGCGAGGTGCGCGAAGCCTGCCTGATCGCGGCCTTCACCGCCTTTCGCGGCGAGCAGGGCGTGGCGCTCAACGCCGAGATCGGCGGCGCCGCCGATCTGCTGCGCGCGCTCTCCGGCCTCTACGACCAGGCGGCGCGAGCCGCCACCAGCCTTTAATCCGGCGCAGGCATGTCGGCGCCCGCTCGCGGATAGCGCAGCGACATCTCGCGCCGGCCGCCCTGGAGCGTTGCGACCTTGTGGCTGCGGTCCTTGGTCCAGTGCGTGAGGTGCAATAAGGAAATCGGCTCGAACGGCAGAAAGGGCTCGCAGTACAGCCGGCGTTTCTCGTCCCAGACCGGCAGCGCCTGGTGACACTGCCAGTTGCAGATTGCCGGCAGGAGCTGCGTCGACAGCCGGTCGCCGTAGAGGGCGACGTTGAAGGCGGTCTGGTCACTGAGCGGGGCGCCGCCGCTGCGGTCGATCGCCTCCTGGAGACGTCTTGCCCAGGTCGCCCAGACCTTCGAATCCGGCCGCCCGGCGAAGGCGCCGGCGTTCAACTCCTGGGCATCGCGCATGGCGCGCGCGATCTCCATGCCGAAGGCCTGCTTGTAGCGCCGGAAGCGGTGGGCGACCAGGTCGGGCGGACTGACGTAAGCGCGGTCGGTCTGCGGCGTCAGGGCGAAGCCGCTGAGCCGCGCTCCCGCGCGATAGAGCCGGATCGCGCGCCAGTCCTGCAGCCAGACATCGGCGTCCAGCCAGATCAGGACGTCGTGGTCCGGAAAATAGCGGGGCAGGAAGGGCCGAACGGTGAAGGCGCGCCAGTGCGGTTGCGCGCGCCGCGAGTCAGGCACGCGCAGGTCCCAGCCTGGCTCGACGACGAGGTCGACGCGTGCTGCCAGCCAGGCGCGCTGGCTCTCGGTCAGCCCGAGATCGAATACGGCCAGCGTGGCCTCGTCGCGATTCCTTTGCGCGGCGATCGAATCGACAAGGTCCCGCAAGAGACCGAAGAAGCCGGCATCGGCCGCGGTGACGATAATGCTGCGTTCGGGCATCGGCGAAGGCCGCTCCTTGCTGCCGTACCGGGCACCCGGTCGAAAGCGCCGCGCGCGCTAGGCGTTGCGCCCTGGATGCTCTATCAATGCGCTGCGAATGCACTATGGCGTGTGCGAGTCGCGCCGTGCAATCGCCCGTTACTGTTCGCGTCGGGCCCGGCACCGGACGATGAAGCAAGAGCGACCCTTCCTCGGCATCCTGATGCTGCAGACCGGCTTTCCGCGCCCGGTCGGCGACATCGGCAATCCGGCGACCTGGCCGATGCCGGTGCGTTACCGGATCGTCGATGAGGCGACGGTAGACCGCGTCGTGACCGACGGCGATCTGCCCGGTGAGCTGCTCGATGCCTTCCTGGCCGCCGGACATGAGCTGGCGCAGGCGGGGGCGGCGCTGCTGACCACCTCCTGCGGTTTCCTCGCGCCCTGGCATGCGCGCCTGTCGGCGCGCCTGCCGGTGCCGATCGTCACCTCCAGCCTGGAACAGGTGGCACCGCTCCAGGCCACCCTCCCGGTCGGTCGGCGGGTCGGAGTCGTCACGATCGACGGCCGGCGCCTGACGGCGGCCCACCTGAACGCTGTCGGCGCCGATCCTGACACCCCATGGCTTGGTCTGGAGCGCGGACGGGAGCTTCACCGGGTGATCCTGGGCGATCTTCCCCATCTCGACCGTGTGGCGGCCGCTTGCGACCTGGTCGACGCCGGGCGCGAGCTGCGAAGGCGGGCGCCGGACCTTGGCGCGGTCGTGCTGGAATGCACCAATCTGCCGCCCTACCGCGGGAAGCTGGCGGCGGCGCTGAGGCTGCCCGTGTACGACATCGTGACCCTGGTGACGGCGCGCTACGCTGCGCTGACCGGCACGGGCGTTGCCGTCGTCAGCACCGGAACGAAATAAATCATCGACATTATGTCGATAAATTGTTATAAAAATGACCTCGGTTGCCCAGCGGTCGCGACGCTCGCTATTGTTGGGCAAGGATATAAAGAGGGGTGGAGCGGGGAACAGCAGCCCCGTTCCGAAAACAGGGAGTAAACCATGCGCAAAGTTCTGGGCTTGTCGACCGC
>CAZDBC010000340.1:0-4203 GCA_964503295.1 uncultured Kiloniellaceae bacterium
GAAGCTTACCGCCTTCCTGATGGACAGCGTCCGGCCGCAGGCCGACTACGAGGCGCGGCCAGGACGCTGGGTGGCCGAACCGGCGTGGCCGTCGCCCAATGTCGAGCGGCGCGAGATGGCGCTCAACGCCGACGGACTTGCCGCCGAAGCGGCACCGGAAAAGCCTCTCACCTTCGGCTCGCCGGTCACGACCGGCTTGTTCGGCGGACGCTTCTGCCCGGGTATGCGCATCGGGCTGGAAATGCCGACCGATCAGCGCGACGACGACGGCGGCGCTGTCGTGTTCGACAGCGCGCCGCTGATCGAGGATCTGGAGATCCTGGGGGCCCCCGTGGTCGAGCTCGAGCTGGCCATCGACCGGCCCCAGGGTCAGGTTGCCGTGCGGCTCGAGGACGTCCACCCCGACGGTGCGGCGACGCGGGTTGCGCTCGGGGTGCTCAACCTCAGCCATCGCAAGAGCCACGAGTTTCCCGAGCCCATGACGCCCGGCGCGCGCGAGCGGGTCCGCGTGCAGCTCAACGACATCGGCTACGTGGTGCCGGCGGGGCACAGCCTCCGGGTCGCCGTCTCGACGGCTTACTGGCCGCTCCTCTGGCCGGCGCCCGAGCCCTTCGTCATGACACTGTGGAGCGGCGCCAGCCGGCTCAGCCTGCCGTTGCGGACCGGCGGACCGGTGCTGGAAGCGCCGTTCGAGCGGCCGGTCGGCGCGCCCGGCTGTCCCGTCGAGGTGTTGCGCGCGCCCTCGCACGCGCGGACCATCGAGCGCGACATCGGCAGCGGCGAGGTGGTCCTGCGCACCGAGGAGGATCTCGGCAAGGACCGCATTCCGCCCCACGGCATGGAAATCGGCAGCCATGTGGTCGAGACCTATCGCATTCGCGCCGGCGATCCGCTGTCGGCCCAGTGCGAGGCCCAGTGGAGCTGGACCGTCGGCCGCGGCGACTGGCAGACGCGCACCGAAAGCCGCACCCGCATGTGGTGCGACGGCACGACCTTTTACCTGGATGCCGTGCTCGAGGCCTATGAGGGCGACGAACTGCTGTGCGAAAAGCGCTGGTCGGAAGCAATCGAGCGAGATCACGTATAGCAAGACGAGACATGTTTCGCGTTTTGACGCGAAATGACGCGAATATCGCGTCGGCATGAGGGGACTGGCGAAGTTGTCTCGCCGGTCAATGGCAGTAACGTTACGGGAAACGCCGGTTCGGTCTCGGTGGGAAACTTTGAGCTCCGGCGCGCGGGCGAGCGCGCGCGTAGTCGGCAGAAGAGAATCGTCGTGAAAGCGGCATCGCGAAAGACATGAACAAGGGAGACGAAAGCATGATCGGGACACTTAGACATCTGCGGCCCGGGCCAATCGACCGTCGCCGCTTTCTTCAAGGCACCGCCGCCATCGGCACGGCTTCGCTGTTTGCGCCGCGCGTCGGCTGGGCGGCGGACGGCGGCGTGCTGCGCGTGCGGTCTTATGCCGAGGCCGGGACCAGCGACCCGGCTCATTCGACCGGCGTCAACGACGAGGAGGTCGGCGCGCTGGTCCACAGCAAGCTGATCCAGTACAAGCCGGGCCGCGAGTGGGGCTGGCAGTACGACGCGGCCGAATCGATCGAGCAGCTCGACGCGCTGCGCATCGGCTTCCGGCTGCGGCCCGGCATCATGTTCAGCAACGACTTCGGCGAGATGACGGCCGAAGACGTCAAGTTCTCTTTCGAGCGCATCATTGCCGACGAGACCGAATCGCCCAACAAGCCGGATTGGGGCCCGCTCGACAAGGTCGAGGTGACCGGCAAGTACACCGGCGAGATCGTCTTCAAGGAGCCCTTCCCGCCGGCCTGGAACATCGCCCTGCCCTACATCAGCGGCACCATCGTCTCGAAGAAGGCGGTCGAGCAGGCGGGCGGGCGCTTCGGTCTCATGGCGCCGGCATCCTCGGGGCCCTACGTGGTCACCGAGCACAGTCCTCAGCAGCGCATCGTGCTCGAGCGCAACCCGGTCTGGAACGGTCCCAAGACCGTGTTCGACCGGATCGAGATCTACCCGATCGACGACGAGAAGACCGCCGAGATCGCCTTCGAGGCGGGCGACATCGATTTCACCCGCGTTGCCATCAGCTCGATCGAGAATCTGATGGCCAATCCGCCGGCGGGCAGCAGGGTGGAGGTCTTCCCGTCGCTCTACTACGTCTGGGTCGGCATGAACCTCGACAACCCCAAGTTCGAGGACCCGCGCGTGCGCGAGGCGATTCAGCGCGCGATCGACGTGCCGGCGATCCTCGATGCCGCTTACTTCGGCGTCGCCAAGCCCTCGACCGGCATCATTGCCCCGGGCCTGATCGGGCATCGCGAACAGAGCCTGATTCCGCCCAACGCGCAGCCGGAGCGGGCGCGCGCGCTGCTCGACGAGGCCGGAATCGACCAGTTCGACGTGCGCCTCGCGGTGCTCAACAAGTCCCAATGGGTCACGGCGGCGCAGGTCATCCAGGCGATGGCCCAGCCGATCGGCATCAATATTCAGATCGATCAGTACGAGTCGGGCACGTTCTGGACTCTCGGCGACGAGAGCAAAAACCAGGACTACAACAAGATCGAGATGATCATGAACCGCTTCTCGATGACGCCCGATCCCTACTACGCGACCGCCTGGTTCACCTGCGAGCAGGTCGGCGTGTGGAACTGGGAGCGCTTCTGCAACAAGGAGTTCGACGAGCTTCACGAGAAGGCGGCTTCCGAGACCGATCCGGCCAAGCGCGACGCCATGTACCGCAGGGCGCAGGATCTGATGGAACAGTCGGGCGCCTATCGCTTCATCACCCATGAGGCGACGCCCAACATCTATCGCACGACCGTGAAGCCGGCCCTGCGCCCGGACGGGCTGCCGCTGTTCCGCTACTTCGAGACGGCGTAAGTCGCCGACGCCCCGCCCCGGCCGTGCCGGAGCGGGGCGTTCCGGACCGGACAGGGGCAAGCGCCGGGGAGGCGCTCGCAGGCCATGTGGATCTATGCGCTAAAGCGGGCCGGACTCGCGATCCTCATCATCGTGATCGCGGTCGGGCTCCTGTTCGGCATGATCCATGCCGTGCCCGGCGATCCCTCGAGCGTCATCCTCGGCCCGCGCGCCTCGCCCGAGGTGCGCGCGGCCTTGGCCGCCAAGATGGGTCTCGACCGGCCGTTCCACGAGCAGCTTCTCGGCTTCTACTGGCGCACGCTGCACGGCGATCTCGGCCTCGACGTCTTCACCAACCGTCCGGTGGCCACCATCGTGTTCGAGCAGCTTCCCCACACGATGATACTGGCCCTGACCGCGATCGTGTGGTCGGCGCTGATCGGTATTCCCCTCGGCTGCTTCTCCGCAGTCAAGCGCAACAGCCTGATCGACAAGATCACCGGCGTGCTGTCGGTCAGCTTCATTGCCGTGCCGTCGTTCGTGGTCGCGCTTTATGCGCTCCTCATCTTTGCCGTCGAGCTGCAGTGGCTGCCGGCGATCGGCGCCGGTCGGGCCGAGGATCCCTGGAGCCGGGTCACGACCCTGATCCTGCCCGCCCTCGCCATCGGGCTCAGCTGGGTCGGCTATATCGCGCGCATGGTACGCGCCTCCATGCTGGAGGTCCTGAGCGAGAACCACGTGCGCACGGCGCGCGCCTTCGGGCTGCCCGAGCGGATCATCATTTTCCGCTACGCCCTGCGCATCGCCATCCTGCCGACCATCACGCTGCTCGGCGTCGGCATCGGCGGGCTGCTGTCGGCCGCGGTCTTCGCCGAGATCGTGTTCGCCCGTCCGGGCATCGGCAAGCTGATCTACGACTCGGTGATCACGCGCAACTATCCCGTGGTCATGGGCTCGGTGCTGGTCACGACGGCGTTCTTCGTGCTGTCGACCACCCTGGCTGATCTGATCAACGCCGCGCTCGATCCGCGCGCGCGGCAGGGGCTCTAGGGCGATGGCCAGCGAAGCTCCTGCCGCGCCCGCGATGGCACGCGAGCAGGGCGCGCTCGCCCTCGGTCTGCGCCGGCTGGTCGCCGAGCCGCTCGGCCTTCTCGGGCTTGTGCTCGTCATCGTCATGGTTTCCAGTGCCCTGCTGGCCGACGTCATCACGCCGCGCCTCGCCGACCGGATCGACCGGAATGAACCGCAGATATCGCTGCGCCACCAGATCTTCCAGATCCTCGGGGTAGGCTCCCCGGTCGGCGAAGTGATCGTCGAGCGCCC
>CAZDBC010000341.1:0-4200 GCA_964503295.1 uncultured Kiloniellaceae bacterium
CTGGATAGGGCGCCGACGACGCCAAGGCTCCATTATCGAGCGTCGATGGTCATGAAGGGTTGCGGCGAAACGCCGAACGGCACCGGCTCGTCCCCGGAACTGAACGAACGCCCGGGCGACCGGACGGCGCGGAGCATCCCGTCGTGAAGGGAATTGTGGTCGCCGCAGGGCGGGGCCTTCGGCTCCGCCCCCTGACGGAGTCCCTGCCCAAATGCATGCTGCCCGTTGCCGGCCGGCCGCTCCTGCACCA
The DNA here is from genome assembly GCA_964503295.1 of uncultured Kiloniellaceae bacterium. GTDB lineage: Bacteria > Pseudomonadota > Alphaproteobacteria > Kiloniellales > Kiloniellaceae > CAZDBC01. Next base: position 251 of record CAZDBC010000341.1, read on the forward strand.
CACGATCGATCGCATGCGCGCTGCCGGGTGCAAGGATATCGTGGTGGTCGTCGGCCACGAGGCAGAGAAGATCGACGCCGACGGAGCCTTGCTGGTCGCGAACCGGGACTACGCGACCAACAACATCCTCCACTCGCTCATGTGCGCGCGGGATCACCTCGAGGGTCCGGTGATCTGCAGCTACTCGGATATCTGGGTCGAACCGGAGATCTACGGGACTCTGACCGCGACGCCCGGGGAGTTCGTCATCGCCGTTGATCGCGACTGGATGCCCTATTACGAAGGACGCACCGACCATCCCCTAGAGGAGGCCGAGAACGTATTCTATGATTCGTCGGGTGCAGTGAGGGCGATCGGCAAGCACCTCGGGTCCTCCGGGATCGATGGTCTGGCGTGCGGTGAGTTCCTGGGGCTTTGGCGCCTCGGGCCGGGCGGAAGCGCCCTGCTGCGGGACACCTTCGAGCGCATCGATGCCGAGCTCGATCCCGAAGCGCCCTTCCAACAGGCGCCGCATTGGCGCATGGCGTATGTCACGGATATGATTCAGGAGCTTGTCGATCGAGGGAATCGAATCGATTGTGCCCTGATCGAGCGCGGCTGGGCCGAGCTGGACACGGTTCAGGACTATCGAAGAGTCGCCGACATCGCCGATCGCCAGCGCCTGTGGACGTTGCTTCGCAACTCGATGGAACCATGACGCGAACGACCGACAAGATCTATCTGCGTCAGTTGGGCGCCCGGATCCTCAGCGAGGCGAACGATCTGAAACGTACGCCTGAGGCGCTGGCGCGGGAACTCGACCTTGATCCCGGACTGGTTCGGTCGGTCATCGACGGCGAGGCGGACGCAGCGGTCGCCGAAGGCGTCGTCCGCGCGATGGCGTCGGCCTATCCGATCTCGCTGGCCGACATGTGGGTCGATCGGGACGACACCGACGACGGCGTGCGGCTGATGACCGCGGACGATTCGGCTCGATCGTCGCGGATCTTCGAGCGGCGGGACCGGCACGGCGCGCTGAGCGAGTATTACGAGTACCGCGACACGGCGATGAGCCGGCACGCCCCGTTCAAGCCCGAATGGATCGCCGAGCTGAGACAGGTCGCGGACGACGATCCCGACAACCAGGATATCGCCTACAACAACGGACACCTGCTGCATCAGACGACGTTCTTCATAGGACCGGTCAATTTTTACTGGGAAGTCCAGGGACGGAAGCACTGCGCCAAGCTGAACACGGGCGATTCCAACTACATCACCCCGTTCGTTCCGCACAGCTTCGCGAGCCGCGACCCCGCGCAGCGCGGCCTGATCATCGCCGTGACCTATTCGGGCGAAGTCGGCCGGGCACTGCGCGAGTTCCATTGGGCCGGCGCCGCGGCTATCGACGAGTGCGCGGGGGATTTGCGTCTCGACAACCCGCTGCGGCGGCGCATCAAGCGCCAACTGGATGCAGAGACCCTGCCGGACGTCGCGCTGATCGACCGGCTCGTGGACCGTGGCCTCGACCCGGCGCGAGCGCGGCAATGGGTCGAGGGCACGGTCCAGCCGCATTGGGATGAGCTGCAGGTCGTCGCCGACGCCTTGTCGGTCCGGCCGGGCGACCTGTTGGCGGCCCGGCTGGAGGAGGGCAGCGAGGTCGTCGTGACGCGCCGCAGCGACAGCGCAAGCCGGGCCTACCCGGACAGCAACGACCCGACGTACCGGTTGACCGAACTCGCGCGGAGCGCGCACCAACCCTATCTCAAGGGTTTCGACGTCTCGGTGGTCGGCGAGACCGGCGGCGAGTTCCGCCACGGACTCCATGAGTACCTGTACAACTACGGCGACGCTCCGGTGGTCCTGCGGTGGGGCGACGGGCGCGAGGCGCGCCTCGACCCGGGCGACTCCGCCTATGTGCGGCCCTTCGTGAACCACCGGCTCAACCGGCTCGCCGGCGCCGACCCGGGGCAGCTGCTGATGGTCCGCGTGCCCGGCGCCCTGACCGATGCGGCGCTCGACGAGTACGCGACCTTCGCGATCGACGGCCGCGATCGCGTCGCGGGAGAGACGAGGCGCTGGTTTTGAGCCGACCGTTCCACTGCCCGACCCGCGTGCACTCGCAGCGCCCCTATGCCGAAGTGGTTCGCGATCTGGTCGGAGGCCGGCGCTGGGCGCTTGCCACCAGCGCGGGCTGGGTGCGGCGCGGCGCCGTCGACCTGCTGCGCTCGACCGCGGACGGCCTGGAAGCGGTGATCGGGGAAATCCCGGCGAACCCGAAGATCTCGGACATCGAGACGCTGGCGTCGGAGCTGCCGGCGGTGGATGTCGTGATCGCGCTGGGAGGGGGCAGCGCAATCGACGCCGCCAAGGGTCTCGTCGCGTTGCAGGCGCTTCGCGGCGACACTTCGGCGTTCACGGCGCATCTGCGCGAGGGCGCCGACCTGCCGGCGGACTTCGCCCCGGTCCCGATCGTCGCCGTGCCCACGACCTCGGGCACCGGGTCCGAGATCACGCGATGGGCGACGGTGTGGGGCGACGACCGGGTCAAGTTCTCGCTGCACCACCCGCGCCTCTATCCCGCCGACGCGATCCTCGATCCGACGCTGTGTACGTCCATGAACCGCGAGTTGACGCTGGCGAGCGGGCTGGATGCGCTGTCCCACGCGATGGAGGCCGTGTGGAACGTCAACCACACCGCGGTTTCCGATCATCTGGCGCGCGACGCGATCGCAACGCTCAGCAACTATCTCGACCGGGCGCTCGACACGCCGGAGGACGTCGAGATCCGGCGTCGGGTTCAGCTCGGCGCGTTGATTGCCGGCTTCGCCATGGGAACGACACAGACCGCGCTGGCTCATTCGATCTCATATGCCTTCACCGCCCATTTCGGCATGCCACACGGGCTGGCCTGCAGCTTCACCCTACCTGAGGTTGCCCGCTACAACAGCGTCGAGAGCCGGGAGCGGCTCCGGCCCATCGCCGAGGGGCTGGGCTGCGACGTAGACGGCGTCGGCGACTTCCTGGACGCGTGGTATGCGCGAATTGGGATCGGTCGGTATGTCGCAAGTTACGTCTCGCCGGAGGTCACCGACCAACTCGGCGACCATCTGATCACCCGCGCCCGGGCCGGCAACAATCTGCGGGCGGTCGACGGCGAGGCCGCACGTGTAATTGCCCGGACCAGCCTCGAGCGAATCCTCGGATAACTCCTGAGAGCAGGAACGCAGTGATCCCATCTCATCACGGAATCTCCTGTGGCGCCGTCGTGTGGATCACCGGACTGTCGGCCGCGGGCAAGACCACGCTATGCTCGGCGATCTGGGATTTGGTGAAGCCGACGCTGCCGGAGCTCGTCGTTCTCGACGGCGACATCATTCGCGCTTCGTTCGGTCACGACCTGACCCACAGCGAAGAGGACCGAACGAGGCAGGTGGGGCGGCTCCAGGGCATCGCTAACGTTCTGGCACGGCAGGGCATGGTGGTGCTGGTCGGCGTCCTCTACGCCCGCGAGGACCTCCTCGACTGGAACCGGGAGAACCTTCCCGGCTATTTCGAGGTCTACCTCAAGGCCTCCCTGGAGACGGTCGCCGCCCGGGACAGCAAGGGACTGTACGCGCGGGCGCGGGCCAATCAGATGCCCAACGTCGTCGGCATCGACATCCCTTGGCATGAGCCGCAGTCGCCGGACCTCGTGATTGACCAGGATCTGGGCGAGCCGCCCGACATTCTGGCGCGTCGCGTCATCGCGGCCGTACCGCGGCTTCAACTTGCCTTCGGAAAAGGGGCCGCATAGCGCCGCACCCGCCCGCCTGAAGCCCGCGAGGATCAGCGCCGCCGCGTTCAGGACTGAATGGCGAGGCTATTCGGATGCCGCGGGGCCACACCTCTCTGGCGCAGCAGGGCGCCGCGTTCCTCGTACAGATAATCCATCAGCCTGTCGATCACGGGCGCCTGCGCCGGGTCGCCGATGA
>CAZDBC010000342.1:0-4179 GCA_964503295.1 uncultured Kiloniellaceae bacterium
GCCGTCGCGCAGCTCGTTGGTCTCGTGGTCGGAGTCGAACGACAGGGCGATCGCGACCTCGGCTCCGCCGGGCCAGTGCGCCGGCTTCATGCCACGGCCGGCACGGACCTTGCCGACCCGCCTGCGCCACTCCGCTTCCGGCCAGTGCCAGGGCTCATTCGACACGAGAGTCACTCATGCTGTCTCCGGCTCCCACCGTTGATTCCGTTCCGCCGTCGTTCAGCGCGCCGGCCAGGAAACATCCCAACCGTTGAACCACTGCCGGGAAGCGGAGCGACGGTCAAGCAGGCGCGACCTGGAGCACCAGCGCGCGGCTGGTCGACTGATCGCGCTCGTTGGGCATCGAGATGTAGCTAGAGGTCGATTCGAGGACGCGGCAGCGGCCGCCCGCGACCAGCCTCTCGAGGCGTGCGGCGAAGCTCTCGGCGAAGAGCTTGTCCTTGACCGTGACCACGAGATGTCCGCCGGGGCGCACGACGCGCAGCAGCTCGTCGAGGCCCTCCGCCGGCGCATGACCCAGCGTGAACACCCCGGCGCACAGACAGGCCGCGAAACGGCCGTCGTCGTAGGGCAGGGGCGCGCCCAGCACCGCCTGGCGCAGATCGTCGTAGACGCCGCGGCGCGTGGCCTCCCGCAGCATGCCCTCGGAAGCATCGAAGCCGGCGATTTCGCGGTATCCAAGGATTTTCAGCCATTCGCCGACCGCGCCGGTGCCCTGGCCGGCGTCGAGCACCGCCCCGGCGTCGGCGGGCACGTAGCGGGTCAGGAGCGCAACGCAGATCGCTGGATGACGGTAGCCCGCCTGCAGCATGTGGAAATCGTAGTCTTTGGCCCAATCGTCATAGATCCGGGCGACCTCGGCGACCGAGTCCGCGCTGTAGACCTCGCCCAGGCGTTCGTTCTGCGATGCCTCGTTCATTGCTCTCGCTCGCCCTCCCTGTCGTGGCTGTCAGGCTTGTCGTGGGTGACGCGGCAAGAGGCTCCGGCGCGGAGCCTTGGCGGCGCCAGGGCCGGTGTTGCCGTCATTGCGGTGATGTATTACCACAGAAACCCACACAAAGCGACACGACCACAGGAAAAAGGCAAGGCGGCGACGCACCGGTGCTGCGATGCCACGGGAGGGGAGGCGTACATGGTCGATCTCGAGCCGCATTTCGCGCGCATTCCGGAGTTGCGCACGCTGCCGCGCGAGCGCCTGTCGGTGGAGCGCCTTGGAGGCATGACCAACCTTGTGTACCGGCTGCGCTGCGATGCGGCGGACTATGTCCTTCGCGTGCCGGGGCCGGGCACCGAGGACTACATCGACCGCAAGGTGGAGGCCCACAACGCCAAGGCCGCGGCCGAGGCGGGCGTCGGGCCGCAGGTCATCTTCGTCGACGAGAACGACGGCCTGATGCTGATGCCCTATATCGAGGCACAGACCATGTCGCCGGAGAGCCTGCGTGCCACGGCGGGCGCCCCGACGCGCGCCGCCGAGGCACTGCGCCGCCTGCACGAGCGAAGCCCGCAGTTCCGCTTCCGCTTCGAGCTCTTCGCCATGATCGACGACTACCTCAAGGTCCTCGACAAGCTGGGCGCGCAGTTGCCCGACGGCTACCACGACGTGGTCCGCGAGGCCGAGGCGGTGCGCGCGGTGCTCGACGCGAAACCTGCTCCGCTGGCGCCGTGCCACTGCGACCCGCTGTGCGAGAACTTCCTCGACGACGGGACACGTATGTGGATCGTCGACTGGGAGTATTCGGGCATGAACGATCCGCTGTGGGACCTGGGCGACCTCTCGGTCGAGGCCGGCTTCGGTCCCGAGCAGGACGCGGAACTAATGGAGGCTTATTGCGGCGGGTCGGTACCGGACTCGGTGTTCGGCCGTTTGGTTCTCTACAAGGCCATGTGCGACCTCTTATGGACGCTCTGGGGTTTGATCCAGCACGCCAACGACAATCCGGCCGAAGACTTCTGGGCCTATGCGACGGAGCGCTTCGAGCGCTGCAAGGCGCTGATGGGCTCGGCCGACTATGCCTCGCGCCTGGAGGCGGTGCGCGCCGGCTGATCGGCGATCACAAGACGCACCCCGGCCTCGCGAAGGCGCGCGCGAAAGGGCTCGGGCGGCGGCGCATCGGTGACGAGGACGTCGACGGTCTCGATGTCGCAGACCTTGACCGGCGCCTGGTTGCGGAACTTGCTGGCGTCCGCTACGACCACGACCTGCGAGGCCTGCGCGATGATGGCCTGGCAGAAGGCGGCCTCCTCGAGGTGGAAGTCCATGACACCACCGTCGCCGTGCAGCGCCCCGACAGACACTATGGCGTAGCGTGCACGGAAGCGTTGCACGAACTCCTGCGCCGTGGGGCCCAGTATCGCGCCGTCGTCGCCCCGGATCTCGCCGCCCGCCACGTAGACCTTGTTGCCCTTGTGGCCGCGGCCGTCGGCCAAAGTGCGGCCGATATCGACGCTGTTGGTGACGACGAAGAGATCGCTGTGCTCGACCAGGGCGCGGGCGACATAGGCGGTGGTGCTGCCGGTGTCGAGCATCAGCGAATCGCCGTTCGACACCAGCTCGGCGGCCGTGCGGGCGATCGCCTGCTTGGCGTCGGCGTTCTGGCCCATGCGCTTGTGGAACGCCGGCTCGCGCTGCAGATCGGGCAGCACGACGCCGCCGTGGACGCGCTCGACCAGGCCCTTGCTGGCCATCGTCTTGAGGTCGCGCCGGATGGTCTCGTCGGAGACGCCGAGCACACGCATCAGTTCGCTCACCGTCGCCGAGCCGGTGGCGCCGAGCGCGTCCAGGATCGCATTCTGGCGGGCGACGCGATGCAATCCTCCGTGTCCTCCTCAGGGCTCCGTCCGCAGGGACGATTTCTCAAGCATACGCCGCCCGTCCGGCGATCGTACAGACCGATTCTGTGGAAAAATGTGGAATTAAGTTGACATCGCGCAAGCGGCGGCCGCTAGAATGTTCTGCGGGGCGCGTGGTCTGCGCCGGGCATCGCCCGTAGCGCGGCGGGCACGGGCGATCGCGGCTCGATGCAGGCCGGGGCGCCGGTCGGCCGATGCGCAATCGCAGCGTCCAAGCCGGCGCGGCGGCCCCAGGCGTCCCCGCCGATACAGGGGTTTAAACAAGAATTCAGGGAGACGGGATCCGATGGCTTCAGTCCTTAACGCTTCGGCCGGCCGTGCACTGCTCTTCGCGGGCGCGACGGCTCTCATCTCGTCCATGGCGGTGCCGGCGTCCTTCGCCGACGTGCCGGAATCGGACGATCCCATCAAGATGACCATCCACGACTGGACCGGCCAGTACCTGACGACGCACATCATGGGCCGGGTGCTCGAGGAGATGGGCTACACTGTCGAGTACGTGCAGGCCGACTATCTGGCCCAGTTCGCCGGGCTCGAGACGGGCGACCTCCACGTCGCGATGGAGATCTGGGAGACCACCGGCAAGCAGGCCCTGGAGGAATCTCTCAAGACCGGCGACACCGTCGATCTCGGCGAGACCGGCATGGAGGCGATCGAGGAGTGGTGGTACCCGCTTTACGTGAAGGAAGACTGCCCGGGCTTGCCGGACTGGCAGGCCCTGAACGACTGCGCCGAGATCTTCGCCACGCCCGAGACCCAGCCCGAGGGCCGCTACCTGGGCGGGCCGGTGACCTGGGGCGGCCGCGACGACGAGCGGGTCGAGTCGCTGGGACTGAACTACGAGGTCGTGCACGCTGGCACCGATGCGGCGCTCTTCGCCGAAATCCAGTCGGCCTACCAGCGACGCCAGCCGGTGCTCGCCTGGGTCTACACGCCGCACTGGGCGCCCATCAAGTTCGAGGGCGAGTGGGTCGAGTTCCCGCCCTACACGGAGGCCTGCTACGACGACCCGAGCTGGGGCATGAATCCCGACATGGCCTACGACTGCGGCAAGCCGCGCGGCTGGATCAAGGCGGTCGGCTGGGCCGGCGGCGAGGACAAGTGGCCGGCCGCCTATCAGGCGATCCGCAACTTCACCATGACCAACCAGGACATGGGCGAGATGATCGGCAAGGTCGACCTGGACGGCATGCCGGCAAGCGTCGTGATCGACCAGTGGATGCAGGAAAACGAGTCGACCTGGAAGTCCTGGATCCCGCAGAACTGAGGATCCGTCTCGGCTGCGGGCCGGACGTCGGGACCGGCGTCCGCGCCCGCGGCGGTGCC
>CAZDBC010000343.1:0-794 GCA_964503295.1 uncultured Kiloniellaceae bacterium
GCTCGCCGAAATAGACGCCGCCGGTCAGCTCGCGCACGATCATGATGTCGAGGCCGGCGACCACCTCCGGCTTGAGGGTCGAGGCCTCGACCAGCGCATCGAAGCAGAGCGCCGGGCGCAGGTTGGCGTAGAGCTGCATTTCCTTGCGCAGGCGCAGGAGGCCGCGCTCGGGCTTCTGCGCGAAGGGCAGGCCGTCCCACTTGGGTCCGCCGACCGCGCCGAGCAGCACGGCGTCGGCGGCTAGGGCCTTATCCATGGTGGCGTCGGTCAGCGGCGTGCCGTGCGCGTCGATCGCGGCGCCGCCGACGAGGTCCTCCTCGATGTCGAATGCGACCGCCCGGTTGCCCTCGTACCACTCGGCGACCCGGTAGACCTGCGCCATGACCTCGGGCCCGATGCCGTCGCCTGGCAGCACCAGAAGCTTCTTGTTGGACGCCATGCGCGACTTCCCCCTCGTTTCGTTTCGTTTTTGTCGCCGGTCGCGGCGCGGGGCGGCGCTAGGCCGCGACCCAGGGCTCGCGCTGGCGGCGCTGCCGCTCGAAGGCGGCGATGCTGTCGGCCTTCTGGAGCGTCAGGCCGATGTCGTCGAGCCCGTTGAGCAGGCAATGCTTGCGGAAAGGGTCGATCTCGAAACGGATGGTGCCGCCGTCGGGGCCCGTGATGGTCTGGCTTTCCAGGTCGACGGTCACGATCGCATTGGCGCCGCGTTTCGCGTCGTCCATCAGCAGGTCGACCTGCTTCTGCGGCAGGGCGATCGGCAGAATGCCGTTCTTGAAGCAGTTGTTGAAGAAGAT
>CAZDBC010000343.1:804-4172 GCA_964503295.1 uncultured Kiloniellaceae bacterium
CGTCGAGCAGCGCCCAGGGCGCGTGCTCGCGGCTCGAGCCGCAGCCGAAGTTGGCGCCGGTGATCAGGATCTTGGCGTCCTTGTAGGCCGGCTGGTCGAGCACGAAGCCCTCTTTCGGGTTGCCGTTCTCGTCGAAGCGCATCTCGTAGAACAGCCCGCGCGACAGGCCGGTGCGCTGGATCGTCTTGAGAAACTGCTTGGGGATGATCTTGTCGGTGTCGACGTTGACCAGCGGCAGGGGTGCTGCGACCGCCCTCAGGGTCGTGAACTTTTCCATCGCCTCGAGGCTCCCTTAAGCTGCCGCGCGAACAGCCGGACGTGCCGCGCCGTCAGACCAGCTCGCGCACGTCGGCGAGATGCCCGGTGACCGCGGCGGCGGCGGCCATGGCCGGGCTCATCAGGTGAGTTCGCCCGCCGCGGCCCTGGCGCCCCTCGAAGTTGCGGTTCGAGGTCGAGGCGCAGCGTTCGCCCGGCTGCAGCCGATCGGCGTTCATCGCCAGACACATGGAGCAGCCCGGCTCGCGCCAGTCGAAGCCGGCCTCGATGAAAACGCGGTCGAGCCCTTCCTCCTCGGCCTGGTGCTTCACCAAACCGGAGCCGGGCACCACCATGGCGTAGACGCCCTCGGCCACCTTGCGCCCCGCGGCGACCTTCGCGGCCTCGCGCAGGTCCTCGATGCGCCCGTTGGTGCACGAGCCGATGAAGACCTTGTCGACCTTGACCTCGCGCAGCGGCGTGCCCGGCGCCAGGCCCATGTAATCGAGCGCGTGCTGCAGCGCCTCCCGTTTCGCCTGCTCCTCGACCTCGTCGAGGCGGGGCACATGGCCGCCGATCGGCGCCACGTCCTCGGGCGAGGTGCCCCAGGTCACCTGCGGCTCGATCTCGGCAGCCGGCACGACGACCTCCTTGTCGTAGCGCGCGCCCTCGTCGGAGGGCAGCGTCTTCCAGTGGGCCACCGCCTGCTCCCAGGCGCCGCCCTTGGGCGCCATCGGGCGGCCCTCGAGATACGCGAAGGTGGTCTCGTCGGGCGCGATCAGCCCGGCCCGGGCGCCGGCCTCGATCGACATGTTGCAGATGGTCATGCGCCCTTCCATGGACAGGGCGCGGATCGCCGGGCCGGCGTACTCGATGACGTGGCCGGTGCCGCCGGCGGTGCCGATCTTGCCGATCATGGCCAGGATCAGGTCCTTGGCGGTGATGCCGGTGGGCAGCTCGCCGTCGACGGTGATGCGCAGGTTCTTGGCCGGCGATTGGATCAGCGTCTGGGTCGCCAGCACGTGTTCGACCTCGGAGGTGCCGATGCCGAAGGCCAGCGCGCCGAATGCGCCGTGGGTCGCGGTGTGGGAATCGCCGCACACGATGGTCGTGCCCGGCAGGGTGAAGCCCTGCTCGGGCCCGATGATGTGCACGATGCCCTGGCGGATGTCCGCCATGTCGAACAGCGGGATGCCGAACTCGGCGCAGTTTTGCGCCAGGGTCTCGACCTGGATTCGACTCTCCTCGTCGGCGATGCCGGCCGAACGGTCGGAGGTCGGCACGTTGTGGTCGGGCACCGCGAGCGTCAGGTCGGGCCGGCGCACCTTGCGCCCGGCCAGGCGCAGCCCCTCGAAGGCCTGCGGGCTGGTGACCTCGTGGACGAGGTGCCGGTCGATGTAGATCAGGCAGGTGCCGTCGTCCTGGCGGTCAACCAGGTGGTCCTGCCAGATCTTGTCGAACAGCGTCCGCGGCGTCGTCATCGCGCGTTCACGTCTCCTGCTTGGAACCGGCCGGCCGGCCGGCGGCGCGCCGTCACTTGGCGGCCGCGGCGGCCTTCTGCTTCTGCTTCGCCTTGGCCTCGGCGGCGGCCTCACGCTCGGCGGCGGTCGCCTTGCCGGCGGCGCCGGTCGTCTTCTCGGCGATGCGCGCCGACTTGCCGCGCCGGCCGCGCAGGTAATAGAGCTTGGCGCGGCGCACGTCGCCGCGGCGCACCAGCTCGACCGAGTCGATGCGCGGGCTGTACAGCGGGAACACACGCTCGACGCCCTCGCCGTAGGAGATCTTGCGCACGGTGAAGCAGGAGTTGATGCCCCGGTTCTTGCGCGCGATACACACGCCCTCGAAGGCCTGGACGCGCTCGCGGCTGCCCTCGACCACCTTGACGTTCACCCTTATGGTGTCGCCCGGTGCGAATTCGGGCAGCTTGCCGTCGGCCGTCAGCTTCGCGATCTGCTCCTGCTCGATCCGCTCGATCACGTTCATCGCCTGGCTCCTCATCTCTTCGGCCGTCCGGCCGTGCGTTGCCCGGCCGGCGCCTGCGCCCCCGGCCGCTTGCTGTCCTGCCGCTCCCGATAGCGCGCCCAGAGGTCGGGCCGGCGCTGCCGGGTGATCTCTTCCGCCTGGCCGCGGCGCCAGCGGCGTATCTCTTCGTGATGGCCCGATGCCAGAACCTCCGGCACGGCCATGCCCTGCCAGACGGCCGGGCGGGTGTACAGGGGATACTCCAGCAACCCCTGTTCGAAGGACTCCTCGTCCGAACTGGCCTCGTTGCCCATCACCCCGGGCAGGAGGCGAACCACCGCGTCGATCAGCGCCATCGCGGCGATCTCGCCGCCCGACAGCACGAAGTCGCCGAGCGACAGCTCTTCCAGGCCGCGCCGGTCGATGACCCGCTGGTCGACGCCCTCGTAGCGCCCGCACAGCAGGCTCGCCCCAGGCTCCGCCGCCAGCGCCCGCACCCGCTCCTGCGTCAGCGGCCGGCCGCGCGGCGAGAGGTAGATGACCGGGCCCGGCGCATCCTCGACCGCCGCCAGGGCGGCGTCGACAACGTCGGGCCGCATCACCATCCCGGCGCCGCCCCCGAAGGGGGTGTCGTCGACCGAGCGGTGTTTATCGCGCGCGAAGTCCCGGATGTCCAGAACCCGCAGGGCCCAGTCGCCGCGCGCCAGGGCCTTGCCGGCAAGGCTCGCGCCCAGCGGCCCCGGAAACATGTCCGGGAACACGGTCAGGACCCGAGCCGTCCAGGCGGTCATCGCGCTTTCGCTCCGTCGGCCTGCGTTGCGCGCGGCCGCCGGACCGGGTCCGGCGGCCGCGCGGGCCGGCAAAGCGCCGCTTTATGCCGGCTCCCGTGCCCTTTGTCCAGCCCGGATCGCGCCCGAATCCGGCCCGCCTCAGCGGCCCGCCCCGCCGGCCTCCGAGCGCCCCGCAGGCGCCGCCGTCTCGGGCGCGAGCTCGACCGGCGGATCGACCACCAGGCGCCCGCCGGCCAGATCGACCGTCGGCACGACCGTCCGGGTGAAGGGCAACAGCAGCTCGCCGCCCGCCTCCAGCCCGACCGCCAGGATGTCGCCGGCGCCGTGGTTCTCGACCCCGGTCACCCGGCCCAGATGCCG
>CAZDBC010000344.1:0-4171 GCA_964503295.1 uncultured Kiloniellaceae bacterium
GCTAGGCCGGCCAGTCGTAGGTGATCAGGAACAGCGCCGCCCCGACCAGCGCGCCGACGAGGGTGCCGTTGATGCGGATGTACTGCAGGTCGCGGCCGACCGCGAGCTCGAGCCGGTCGGTCATGGTGCGGGCGTCCCAGCGGCGGACCACGTCGCGGATGAAGGCGCCGATCTCGGCGCGGAAGGGGACGATGTAGCGCCGCACCATGGCCTCGGCCCAGCCGTTGACCCGGGCGCGCATGGCCGGGTCGTCGGCCAGCGCCGTGCCGAGCGCGGCGAGGCCGCGCGCGGCGCCCTGGCGGAGGGCCGAGCGCGGAGCGGCGACGTCGGCTGCCACGGTCTCGCGCAGTGCGTCCCACAGCGAGCCGAGATAGCCTTGGACGCGCGGGCTCGAAAGCAGCTCGTGCTGGATGTCGCGCACCTGGGCGCGCAGCGCCGGGTCGTGGCGAAGCCGCTCGGCGAGGTCGTCCAGCGCGGCGGCGAAGCGGTGGCGCACCGGATGCTCGGGATCGGCCAACTCGGCGAGGAGTTCGCCTACCCCCTCGACCAGCGAGCGCGCCATGCGCCGGTCGACGGAGCGCGGCACCCACCAGCGGCTGCGCTCGCCGACCGCGTCGTAGATGCGGTCCTGGTGCTCGAGCAGCGTCTCGCGCGCCACGATCAGCGCCTGATCGAAGACCCGGTGGTGCTGGTCGCTCTCGCGCAGCACCGCGATGGCACGGGCCAACGCCGGCGCCAGCTCGGCGTCGCGAAGCTGGCGGCTGAGCGCGCGTTGGACGAACCGGCGCACCTGCTCGTCGCGCGCCGAATCGAGCGCAAAGGGCACGGCCTCGAGCACCGCTCCGGCCAGCGCATGGGCGCGCACGGGGTCCGACAGGCCGGCTGCGATACGCTGCGCGGGATCGAGGCTGTGCAGCCGCTCGGCCAAAAGGTCGGGGTCGAGGAAATTGCGCTCGACGAACCGGCCAAGCCCCTCGGCGATCCGCTCCTGACTGCGCGGGATGACGGCGGTGTGCGGAATCGGCAGGCCCAGCGGGTGGCGGAACAGTGCGGTGACCGCGAACCAGTCGGCAAGCCCGCCCACCAGCGCGGCCTCCGACGCCGCGCGCACGAGCTCGAGCCAGAAACCGTCCGCGTGCAGGAAATGCGTCGCCGCGAACACCGCCGCCATGACCAGCAGCACGGCCGTCGCGCCGGCACGGAACCGGCGCAGCGCGGCTCGTTGCTCGGCCTCGACGTCGGGGGAGGTGGGATGGGCGGTCATGGGCGATCACGGCGCATGGGCGGGCTCCCTGAAGGTGGCGGAAGGCGCCGCCGGCATGTGGGGACGCGTCGCCCGTGATCCAGACGCGCGCCGGGACCGGGCAGATCGCGTATCCGTCGTCGGGGCGGCGGCTGCCCCGATGTCTTCGCCGTGCGTCGGGATCGCACCGCGCGGACCTGCCGATGCGAGATTGCGTGGCGCCGCGGCCAGGAGGTCGGTGTACGGTGGATCGCCCCCTTCGGCGCGCGGTGGCGCGCCAGTGGCCATCCGGGAAGGCCTTCGCATGAGCAACCACCGTTTGCAGCCGGCGCGCGATTCGCGGCATAAGGGCGATCGATCGAAGGAAACCGCTGTCGGAGCTCCGACCATGCCTTCGGGCGAGGTCAAGTATCAACGATGCGCGGACATCGCGCTCGAAGCCGAGCGCATGATCGAGCGCGGCGAGACGGCGGCGGCCCGCGTCCTGCACCGGCGCGTCGCCGAAACCTGTGTCTTCGGCCCGAGCCCGTGCCCCAACAACTCCGAGTGCCGCACCGTGATCGCGCGGGTGGGCGAGAAGCTTGGGGCGTTGGACTGATCCTGCCGGCACGGAGTGGAGAACTGGTGCCGGCTGAGGGACTCGAACCCCCGACCCTCTGATTACAAATCAGATGCTCTACCTGCTGAGCTAAGCCGGCACGTTTCGCATTATGCGGGAGCAGATGCAGGCCCGGCAACGGGCGATCATGTTCAGTCCACCCCGGCGGCGTCGAACTCGGCCGGGCTGAGGGCACCGTCGCCGTCGGTGTCGGCGCGCTGGAGGAGGGCGCGGCCGGCGGCGAGGAATTCCTCGCGCGTGATGCGGCCGTCGCCGTCGCGGTCCAGGCGGGCGAAGCGCTCGGCCACCTGCGGGTCGGCCCGGGCGACGTCGGGCGGCGCGGCGGGGTCGCCGGAGAGCGCGGACTGCGCCTCCTGGATCACCACCACGCCGTTGCCGTCGGCGTCGAGCCGGGCGAAGGCCTCGGCGCGGGCGCGGTCCATCTCGTCGCCGGCGATGCGGCCGTCGGCGTCGGCGTCGATGGCGGCGAACAGCGGCGAGCTGCCGCCCGGGCCGACGCGCTCGGGCCGGAAGTCGAGAAACTCGGTTTGCGAGAGACGGCCGTTTCCGTCGGTGTCGAGCGCGGCGAACTGGGCGGCGCCGAAGGCGTCGTATTCGGCGCGCGTTACCCTGCCGTCGCCGTTGCCGTCGAGGGCCGCGAACTGGTGCGCGCGGAAGTCGCGCAGCTGCTCCCCGCGTGCCGAGTAGGTCGGGCCCGGGTCGGCGCCGCGCAGGACGAACTCGTCGCGGCTCAAGATGCCGTCATTGTCGCGGTCGATGGGGCGGAACAGCGTATCGCGCACCGCGTCGAACTCGGCGGCCGCGATCGCCCCGTCGCCGTCGGCGTCGAACAGCGGGAAGAGCTGGGCGGCGCGGGCGCGGGCGTCGTCCTGGGCGGCGGCGGGCGGGATGGCGAGCAGGGCGGCGCATGCGGCGCCGGCGAGGATGGCGGTCAGGCGGGGCATGGGCGCTCCCGGGACGGGGTTCGGCGCCCTGATAGCATCGTCGCGGGCGCGGATCATCCGGTTTCGGTCCCGGGCCGGTCCCGGCGCAGTTCATAGAGCGCGATGGCGGCGGCGGTGGCCACGTTGAGGCTCTCGACCGCGCCCGATATCGGAATGCGGACCAGCGCGTCGCAAGTCTCGCGCGTCAGCCGGCGCAGGCCCGCGCCCTCGGCGCCCAGCACCATGACGGTGCGGCCGGCCGGTGCGTGCCCGGCCAGCGTGCGCGGCGCCTCGCCGTCGAGCCCGACGCACCAGAAGCCGGCGTCCTGGAGCATGCGCAGGGTGCGGGCGAGGTTGACCTCGCGCACCAGCGGCACGTGCTCGAGCGCGCCGGCCGCGGCCTTGGCCAGCGCGCCCGTGGCGTGCGGTGCGTGCCGCTCGGTGACCACGACCGCCCTGGCGGCGAAGGCCGCGGCCACCCGGAGCACCGCGCCCAAATTCTGCGGGTCGGTGACCTGGTCGAGGGCTACGACGACCGCGTCGTCGGGCGCCCCGGCGAGCAGGCGGTCCAGCGTCGGCTCGGGCAGGGGCGCGCATTCGGCGGCGAGACCCTGGTGCACGGCGCCGGGCGGCAACAGCGCCTCGATGTCGCGCCGCTCGACCGTGAGCACCGGCACCTCGGGGCGCGACCGGGCGAGCGCCGCGCCGTGGCGCCGGGCGGCGTCGGCCGTGGCGAGCAGGCGGTGGATCGTGCGGCGCGGGTTGGCCGCGGCGTGGAGCACCGGGTGGACGCCGTAGAGCAACTGCGGCCCCGAGCCGACCGGCCCGGCCCGGGCACGCGATTTTTCCGTCTTGCGGTCCTTGCGTTTCGCCATGCGCGTCCCTTATATTCCGATCCTCCATTGGTCGAGGCACTTGGTTCCGGGTCCGCGCCGCACGCGGGGACGGGAGCAGGTGCCGTTGGCCTTCTTGTGAATCCTGACGGGAACGACGACGCGTCATACTCGCACGCCTTTCCGCCGACGGCCAATCGAAGTGGAGGGGTGCCCGAGTGGTTAAAGGGGACGGGCTGTAAACCCGTTGGCATTGCCTACGTAGGTTCGAATCCTACCCCCTCCACCAATTGGCCGGCGGAAGTGGCGGGCAGGCGAAGCGGGTGTAGCTCAATGGTAGAGCAGCAGCCTTCCAAGCTGACGATGAGGGTTCGATTCCCTTCACCCGCTCCATCCCTGCGGATGCGGCGGGCGAGGACAGGACGAAAAACACGCCGCGCGGCAGCGGGGCGGGAATTGGTTTGACGGTTACGGGAACTGGATTTCAGGGGAACGGCTGAACGATGTCGAAGGAAAAGTTCGAGCGCAACAAGCCGCACTGCAACGTGGGAAC
>CAZDBC010000345.1:0-4161 GCA_964503295.1 uncultured Kiloniellaceae bacterium
GCGTTTCGATCCAGTAGACCCAGTTCTCGTTCTGCTGGCCGAGGAGGAGATCGATCTCGGCCTGCTGATCTGGGGCCTTGAGCGCTCGGTCGATCCCACGGCATTCGGACCGCATCGCAACGTGGTGCGCCTGCAGCTCACCGACCAGCCCGCAAACAAGCAGCTCTGGTGGTTCGCCCACGAAGACGGCGCCTGCCAGCTCTGCCTGAAGGATCCCGGCTACGACGTCAGCCTCTATCTGGCCTGCAGCCTGCCGGACACGATCTACATCGTGCGCGGCGACCTTCCACTGGCGACGGCGACCGGGAGCGGCCGGCTGGAAGTCATCGGCGCGGCGGCGGCACGCAGGAAGCTGGCCGCCTGGCTGAACCTCGGTCCGCTGGCGGCCATCCCCTCGCAGCGTGCCTAGGCCGCGCTCCGCTAAGGCCGGCTCCGCGCACGCCTAACCCGGCAGGGCCGGCATGCCGAAAAGCCGCGGGTGCAGCCACAGCAGGGCGACATAGAGCACCAGCGCGAGGGTGACCCGCCACAGGCCGATTCCGGCCCAGTCGATGCGCGTGCGCCGCTCGACCACCGCGGCCAGCGGCAAGCGGCTCGTGGTCATCATGAAGGGGCCCCAGTCGCTGCCCAGCTCGGTGGCGCGGCGCCGGTCGATGTGCCACATGCCGCCCAGACTGAGCGCCAGGATGCCGCCGCTGAGGATCACGGTCGCGGCGTCGCCGTTGGCGAGCAGGTGCACGCCGGCCCAGAGCGCGAAGGCCCAGAGCATGGGATGGCGGGTGACCGTCAGGATGCCGTGCCCCTCGGCCGCGGTGGCGCTGTCGCGCAGGAAGCGCTCGCCGCCGACGGCGGTCGGGTTGGGTGTGGTCAGGCTGCCGACGAGAAAGAGGAAGGCGAAGGGCATGACGACCACCGCCAGCCAGTCGAAGACGACCGGCGGCCGCCAGAGCTCGACATAGGGGGCGCGGCCGTAGGCGAGCAGCATCCACACGAAGGCGAGCGCCATCAGCAGCGAATAGGCGGTGCGAAAGCCGTTGCGGCCCAAGCGTTCGGTCAGGATGCTGCGCTGGGGCTGCGCCGACAGGAAAAAGTGGCCGACGACGAAGAGCGCGGTGGCGGCGAGAAGCGCGTTGAGGCTGCCCAGAAACATGGCGCGAAGTATGGCGGCGCCCCCCGCGCGTGCCAACCGGAATGGCCCGCCGATCCGCAACCGACGAGGGAGCCGAGGCCGTGACCAAAGCCAACGAGGACTCGGCGGCCGCCGGCGCCGAAGCGGCGCTCGACCCGGTCGCCTTGGAAATCCTGCGCCAGATCGGGGCGCGCGGGCCGGGCAAGTCGCTCTGCCCGAGCGAGGTGGCGCGCGCGATCGCCGCGGCGCGGGCACGGCCGAACGACCCGCCCGACGCCTGGCGGCGCTATCTGACCGCGGTGCGCCAGCAGGCGCTCAACCTTGCGCGCCAGGGACGGATCGTCATCCTGCGCAAGGGCAAGCCGCAGGACCCGAACAAGCCGGTCAAGGGCGTGATCCGTCTCGCCGCGCCCGGAGGGGCAGGTGGCGCCGGCCGGGCCGATGAGGAGGAGACTCTGTCATGATGAGAGCGCTCATGTCACTGACGCTCGCCACGACCCTGCTGCTCGCCGCCCTGGCGACGGGAGCCGGAGATGCGGACGCGAACGGCAGCGGCGGCCATGGCCACGGGCACGGGCACGCGCATGACCAAGGGCACGACCACGGGCACGATCACGGGCAGAGCCACGGATCGGCCGACGCCATCGGCAGTCCGGGCGATCCGGCCAAGGTCGACCGCACGATCGACGTCGTCATGCACGACAGCTACTTCGAGCCGGCGCGCCTGCGGATCTTGGAAGGCGAGACGGTTCGCTTTCGTGTCGTCAACGCAGGCGATTTGGTGCACGAGTTCAACATCGGCACCGCGGCCATGCATACAGCGCACGCGGCGGAGATGCAGGCGCTGGTCGAGCAGGGCGTGCTCACGGCCGACCGGATCGACCGTGCTGACGCTGCCGCCGCGCACGACCATGCCAACAGCTTGCTGCTGGAACCGGGCGGGCGCGGCGAGATCGTCTGGCAGTTTCCGACGGCGACCAAGCTCGAGTTCGCCTGCAACGTGCCCGGCCACTACGAGGCCGGCATGGCGGGCGAAATTCGGGTCGAGTGAGCCCGGCACCAAACGCGAAACGGGCGGCGCCCTTTGGGGTGCCGCCCGTCGATGCGCGCAATGGGGCCGGGCCGATCGCCCGGCCGGACGTCAGCAGTGGCTGCGGTCGAAGCCGAGGTCGCGCAGCAGGTGCCGGTCGAGGCCGCGGATGTCGCGGCTCAGGCGGTAGTCGCTGACCTCGTGGGCGTAGTCGTCCACGTGATCGGCGGACCCGCCGAAGATGGCGCTGGCGGCGACGCGAAAGAGGTCGACGGCCGAGAGACCGGGAATGGTGGTGTCGGCGAGGAAGGTGGTGTTGGCCATGGGACGGAACTCCTGAAGCACGCCTTTGCGGTTGACCCGAACGGCGCGTCGCGTACGGCGCCCGTTGCTTACCATCGAGAGATGTGCCTTTTCGCGCCGCCGCACAAATGCCGAAAAGACATTCGCGCCATGCGCGGCGAGCATGACCGGAGCCAGAATTTTTTAATGTTTTCCAGACGCTTATGAGCGCCCAACCTGTCTTCGCAGCGACCTTCGCTGTCGCGAAATCGACGCTGGCGGGCGCGCGCTCAGGACAAAGCGGGAACCAGCCGGTCCATGGCCGCCGAGAGGCGCGCGGCACTGGTCGCGAAGCAGAGACGCAGGTGCCCCTCGCCGCCCGGCCCGAAGGCCGAGCCGGGCGCCAGCCCGACCCCGGTCTCGGCCAGCAGGCGCTTGGCGAAGGCGAGCGAGTCGTCCACGCCCTCGACCCGGAAGAAGCTGTAGAAGGAGGCCCGCGGCCGCGCGATCGAGACGCGCGGCAGGGCCGCGAGACGCTGGTAGACCAGCTCGCCGCCGGTGCGGCAGCGCTCGATGTTGTCGCGCACGAAGTCCTCGCCCTCCTCCAGCGCGGCCAGGGCGCCGTACTCCAGGAAGGCCTGCGGGCCCGAGGTGTTCATCTCGATCAGGTTGCCGAAGAGCTCGCCGAGCCTGGCCGGATGGAGCATCCAGCCGAGGCGCCAGCCGGTCATGCACCAGGCCTTGGAGAAGGAGTTGACGACGAACAGCGGGTCGTCGGCCTCGGCGATCTCCAGGAAGGAGGGCGCGACCGGCCGGTCGAAGGTGAAGCGGTGATAGACCTCGTCGGCGAGCAGCCAGATGTTGCGCGCCCGGCAGAGCTCGAGCAGGGCCTGCTGCTGGTCGCGCTCGATGGTCCAGCCGACCGGATTGCTCGGCGAGATGACGCAGACCGCCGCGGTGTCGGCGTCGCAGGCCGCCTCGACGCGGGCGAGGTCGAGGGCGAAGCCGCCGTCGCCCGAGGGCTCCAGCTCGACGCAGCGCACCTCGGCGCCCACGATCTGGGCCGCGGCCATGAGGTTCGGCCAGGCCGGGGTGACGCAGACCAGGTTCGCGCCCGGGCGCAGGATCGCCTGCATGATCAGCATGATGGCGTTCATGCCCGAGGAGGTCAGCGTGACCCGCTCGACCGCCGGGCGCACGCCGTAGTGGCGCGCGTGATAGTCGGCCAGGGCCTCGCGCAGCACCGGCAGGCCGCGCTTGGCGGAATAGAAGCAGTGGCCGTCGCGCAGCGCCCTGTAAGCGGCCTCGGAGATGAAGGCCGGCGTCGGAATGTCGCCCTCGCCGACCCACAGGCCGATCACGTCGTCGCGCCCGAAGCCCAGCTCCCACAGCTCGACGATGCGCGAGGCGCGCAGGCGCGCCGCCGGCTCGGCGAGCGGCGGCAGGTCGCGCAGGGACTCCGGCACCGGCAGCGCCGCCCAGTCGGGCGGGCTCCAGGCGCGCGCGGGCGGCTTGCGGGTGCTGGACAGAGGCTCGGTCATGGGGGCGTCGCTCGTTCGTCGGATCCGCCTGCTTGGCACGGCGCCGGGCGGCTGGCAAGAGGGCCGCGCCGCCTCGTCCGGGGCGCCGCCACAAGGCGGCATCCCGAAGGAGGAGATCGCAGGCGAGCGGACCGGGACACCCCAACCGGGCCGGCTTGCGCCGGCCGACCTCCCCGGAG
>CAZDBC010000346.1:0-1009 GCA_964503295.1 uncultured Kiloniellaceae bacterium
TGCCCATGCTGATCGCCACGTCAAGCTTGTTGCTCTTGCGGATGTTGCGGCGCGGCGCCTGCAGACCCTTCCAGACCAGGATCAGGGCGGTCAGCAGGGCGAGCCCGGCGCCGGTCTTGAAGCAGAGGACGGGATCGTAGCTGAGCCCGACCATGACGCAGGAGATGCCCAGCGCAGTGAAGCCGAGCGCGCGCAGGATCGACAGCTGGGCCATGCGTTCGATGACGTCCAAGTGGCGGATTCCCGGCCAGCACGCCCCCGACTTTGAAAGAATTGTGCCGCCGCTTGG
Organism: uncultured Kiloniellaceae bacterium; assembly: GCA_964503295.1. Taxonomy (GTDB): domain Bacteria; phylum Pseudomonadota; class Alphaproteobacteria; order Kiloniellales; family Kiloniellaceae; genus CAZDBC01. Next base: position 290 of record CAZDBC010000346.1, read on the forward strand.
CGGCCGGCGACAAGCGAGATCTGCGCAACGGCAGGTCGTGTCCGTACGACCTGCCGTTACTCAGAACATGCGCATCGCGTTCTGGAACGCCGGGATCGTCAGCGAGACGGCGGTCACCAGCCAAATGGCCAGCGAAAAGCTGTCGCTCTCCTCCCGCCCGGTGAAGCGCTCGTAGAGGGCCGCCGGAAGCCCGCTGATGAGAAGGGTGACGGTCGAGACGGTGATCGAGCTCATGTAGAACAGCAGGCTCGGCGTGCGCGGCAGAAAGGCCGGATACCAGGCCTGCGAGATCGACAGCACGAGCAGCAGGTGCGGCGAGAAGAGGCCGTTGATCACGCAGGTGCCGATGATCAGCAGAAGAAACTGTTCGCGCGCCATGTGAGCGTCCCCGAACTGTCAGCCGGAGCCGTCGCCGAGAGGCGGACCGTAGCCGAGCTGGAGCAGGGTGAGGAAGAGGACGGTGCGCACCAGGGCGACCCAGGCGGCGGCGATCGGCAGCAGCACAAGCCCGTGCAGGATGCGCGGCGTGACGTAGCCGACCACGCGCAGTACGGGATCGGTGATCTGGCAGAAGGCGCGCCAGATGTAGTTCTGCCAGTTCGGCGGCGCGAAGAACGACAGCAGGGCCAGTCCCCCGAGCAGCGCCGCGCCGGCGAGCGCGACGGCGAACAGGACGAGGCACAGCGTCAAGGCGCCGCGCGTGCCGCCGCGCAGGCCGCG
>CAZDBC010000346.1:1019-4157 GCA_964503295.1 uncultured Kiloniellaceae bacterium
GTTCTGCCAGTTCGGCGGCGCGAAGAACGACAGCAGCAATCGCCCGAGCAGCGTGTACAACAGCGCGGCGAGCAGATAGTTCGGCAGGTGGAAGTACCAGTAGTCCCAGAACGGTCCCACGCCGCGCCCTTTCATCGAGTCTCGAATCGTCGCTGTCAGGCCGGGACCTTAGCAAAAGAAGTCCCGGAAAGAAGCAGGGCCCGATCGCTCGGGCCCTGCACGAGGTTGGCGGAAGAGGAGGGGATCAGGTCCCCTTCTCCTCCATCAGCACGCCGCCGCGCGGAACACGCAGGGATCTGACGAACTCCTGCATCTCCTCGGACGGTTTGGGTGTCATCATGCTGACGATCCACATGACCACGAATCCGACCGGAATGCCGAAGATGCCGGCCGAGATGTTGGACACCCCGAACCAGCCTGGCTGGCCGAAGCCCATCGTTCCGTGGGTCCAGACCAGGTAGAACAGCGTCACGCCGAAGCCGGCCAGCATGCCGGCTATGGCGCCCGCCGTGGTCGTGCGCGACCACCAGATGCCCATGACCAGCGCCGGAAACAGACCCGCCGCCGCGAGACTGAAGGCCCAGGCGACCAGCGCCAGGATGCCGCCCGGTCTGAAGGACGCCACCACAGCCGCCAGGAGGGCTACCGCCACCAGCAGGACGCGGGCGACCACCAGCCGCTGCCGCGTGCTCGCCTGGGGGTCGATCATCCGATAGTAGATGTCGTGGCTGAGCGCATTGGCGATGGCAAGCAGCAGCCCGTCGGCGGTACTGAGCGCCGCGGCGAGGCCGCCGGCGGCGACCAGGCCGGCGATCACGTAGGGCAGGCCCGCGATCTCCGGCGTCGCGATGACGACGACGTCCGGGTTGATCGAGAAGTCCGCAAATGTGATCTGCGTACTGCCCGCGGCCTGACAGGCCTGGAACAGCGCCTCGGGCGTTCCCACGGCCACGCCGCAGATCTTCACCAGCTCGATGCCGCCGTAGATGTAGATCCACTGCGGCAGGGCGCGCGCCGCCTCGATCGTCGAGACGTCGGTGCCGAGCACGTCCTGATAGATCTCCAGCTTCGCGAAGGCGGCGTAGGCCGGCGCCGTGAAGTAGAGCAGGAAGATGAAGAACAGCGCCCAGCCGACCGAGGTCCGCGCGGCGCGCACGCTCGGTGTGGTGAAGAAGCGCATGAGCACGTGCGGCAGGGACGCCGTGCCGATCATCAGGCAGAGGATCAGCGCGAAGAAGTTGAGCGGATTGAAGTGCGTCTCCGGCGTCACGTAGCCGCTCGCGCCCCCCTCCTGGCCGAGCATGATCGCGCCCTTGGTCTGCTCGAGCTGGGTGATCTCCTGCAGAACCTGTCCGTACATGAGCTGCGGGATCGGCACGCCCGTGACCTGGGCCGAGAGGATGATGACCGGGACCAGGTAGGCGATGATCAGCACGATGTACTGCGCGACCTGGGTCCAGGTCACCGCACGCATTCCACCCATCATCGAACAGACCAGGATGCCGACCAGGCCGACGAACACGGCGATCTCGAAGTCGATGCCGAGGAAGCGCGAGGCGATGGTACCCACGCCCGTCACCTGCCCGACGATGTAGGTGAAGGAGCAGCAGAACAGCACCAGGATGCCGATGCTCCGCGCGAAGCCGCCGCCGAAGCGGCTGCCCAGGAAGTCGGGCACCGTATAGGCGCCGAACTTGCGCAGATAGGGTGCGATCAGCACCGCCACGAGAACATAGCCGCCGGTCCATCCGAGAATGAAGGCGAGGCCGTCATAGCCGCGGATGTAGAGCCCGCCCGCGAGGGCGATGAACGAGGCCGCGCTCATCCAGTCGGCGGCCGTGGCCATGCCGTTGTAGACCGCCGGCACCCTGCGTCCCGCGACGTAGTATTCGGACACCTGCATGGTGCGCGAGAGAATGCCGATCGCCGCGTAGACGCCGATCGTCATGATAACGAAGAGGTAGCCGATGATCTGATCGGAGACGCCGACCTGCTCGAGGATGGCGAGCACGATCACGAAGCCGATGAAGCCGCCGGTGTAGATGCCGTAGATACGGCCGAGATTGGAGACGAAATCCCCTTTCATGGCGGCCTACTCCTCTTCCTCTTGGATCCCGAACTCCTCGTCGATCGCGTTTTGCCGTTTCGCGAACCAGAAGATCAGGATGACGAAGATGATGAGCGAGCCCTGAGCGGCCATGTAGTAGCCCAGAGGGAAACCAAGGATCACGATCTGGTTCAGGGCGTCGACGAAGAAGTGGACCCCGAACGAGAAGATGAACCAGATGATCAAGCAGGTCCACATGAGCGATTTCGTCTTCGCCCAGTGGGCCTCCGCCTGTTCCGGCGTCAGCTTAGTGTCCGACATGACTGAAAACGTCTCCTCCTCAAGATTGAACCCAACGTCCGCAGTTCGCAGTGTCGATGCACAGGGACTCCGTGCCTGCACGCAACACAGGCGCGGTTCATGTGGTTTCTTTTTGTTGAGGCATTGATGTCGGGCTCCCCCCAATATCAAGCCCAGGAAACGACCTACCCCGACGGCCGCCCGCCCGTTCTGTCGCCTCGTCTTTTTACTGCTCAAACTTTTGCTACTCAGAGGCGACTCCGAGCATTGTCATGCAAGAGGTTAGCATAGCAAAATACCCTCACAAAGCCGAAAAAGTTCGCTGGAGGAACCCCTTGGCGCTGTCCTTGCTGGCCCGTCTGACGCGTCGGCGCAGCCCGATCCGCACCGAGCCCGCGTTCGCGGAGCTGCTCGAGCGGCAGTCGTCCTACATCGCGCAGCGCTGCAGCCTGGAATACTGCCGTCTTCGCGTCGGCTTCGACTGGGACAAGCTGATGTTCGAGGAGGCTTTCGCCAGCGGCATGGAGGTCTGCCGCTGGGAGTCCTATGCGGCCGTGGCCGGCGATCTGACGATCATGTTCGAGGGCCTGTTGCGGCCGCACTGGCAGGGGCCCCTGCCGGACCTGGGCGAGATTCTGGTCGGCCACCTGGCCACGACCCTGCACCGCTATCCGCCGCCGGCCCACCTGCCCGAAGGCTGGGCCCCGGAGATCACCAATTTCCGCACCCGCATGGGACAGGCGCAAATGGCCGAGCCGCAGCGACCGCACCTGATCGGACGGACCGCCGGC
>CAZDBC010000347.1:0-4155 GCA_964503295.1 uncultured Kiloniellaceae bacterium
CTCGGGCAGGCGCCGGCCGGCGTCGAGCCGGTCGAGCGCCCGCCGCGGCGTCTCGACCAGCGCGCCGAGCGCGGCGAGCAGGCGGTCGGCCTGCGCCTCCAGGCGCTGGCGCGCCAGCGCCACCTGCTGGCGCGGATGGGGCAAAGCGGCGGCGGTCTGCTGCAGGCGGCCGCGGCGCTCGGCGAGCAGCGCGCGCATGGCCTGGTGCAAGCGCTCGCCCCGGTCGTCGAGGCGCTGGCGCTGCTCCTCGAGCAGGCGCGCCGGGTCCGGCAGGCCGCGCCCGAGTCCTTCGACCTGAACACGCAGGTGCTGCAGCAGCCGCAGCACGGCGCCGTACAGGCGCCGGTCGAGGTCGCGCAGGACGGCGACCAGCTCGGCGCGCACCGGCACGGCAATCTCCGCGGCGGCGCTCGGCGTCGGCGCGCGCCGGTCGGCGGCGAAGTCGATCAGCGTGGTGTCGGTCTCGTGGCCGACCGCCGAGATCAGCGGGATCGCCGAGGCCGCGGCCGCGCGCACCACGACCTCCTCGTTGAACGCCCAGAGATCCTCCAGCGAGCCGCCGCCGCGCGCCACGATCAGCAGGTCCGGACGTACCGGCCCGCCGTCCGGCGCCCTCTCGGGCAGCCGGTTGAAGCCCTCGATCGCGGCGGCCACCTGCGCCGCCGCGCCCTCCCCCTGCACCAGCACCGGCCACACCAGCACGCGGCGCGGAAAGCGGTCGGCCAGGCGATGCAGAATGTCGCGGATGACCGCGCCGGTCGGCGAGGTCACGACGCCGATCACCTCGGGCAGATAGGGCAGCGGCCGCTTGCGCTCGGCATCGAACAGGCCCTCGGCGGCGAGCTTGCGCCGGCGCTCCTCGAGCAGCTTGAGCAGCGCACCCTCGCCCGCCAGCTCCAGCGACTCGACGACCAGTTGGTACTTGGAGCGGCCGGGGTAGGAGGTGATGCGCCCGGTCGCGATCACCTCCAGGCCGTCCTCGGGCGCGACCGCGAGCGTGCCGGCGACGCCGCGCCAGCAGACCGCGTCGAGCACCGCCGATTGATCCTTCAGGGAGAGATAGAGATGGCCCGAGGCGGCGCGCTTGAAGCCGGAGATCTCGCCGCGCACGCGCACCCGCGCGAAGCTCGATTCGAGCGTGCGCTTGACCGCCTGCGAGATCTCGCCGACGGAAAACTCGGGCAGGTTGCTCGCGACCGCCGCACGCGCGGACAGAGCGCCACCGCTCTCGTCGGCGGCGGGCACCGCGGCCGGGTGCGTGCTCGTCGGATGTTCGGGACGGGAAATGGGCTGCCTCCTGGACCGGGCGCTATGCTACAAGACCGGCACCCTCGAAGCCACGCTGGAACGGCTGTCGGCTGGACCGCCGGCGGCTCAGCCGACAGCCCTCGAGTCAGCGGGCCCGAAGCGGGAGTGAGACATGCGGATTCTTGTGGTCGGCGGCGGCGGGCGGGAGCACGCCCTGTGCTGGGCGATCGCGGCCTCGCCGCTGTGCGACAAGCTCTATTGCGCGCCGGGCAACGCCGGGATCGCGCAGGACGCCGAGTGCGTGCCGATCCCGCCGGAGGAGACCGTTGCCCTGACCGACTTCTGCCGCGATCAGGGCATCGACCTGGTGGTGATCGGCCCGGAGGGCCCGCTCGTCCTCGGCCTCGCCGACCGCCTCGCGGAGGCCGGTATCAAGGCCTTCGGTCCCTCGGCGGCGGCGGCGCGTTTGGAAGGCTCCAAGGGCTTCATGAAGGATCTCTGCGCGCGCCACGGCATCCCGACCGCCGCCTACCGGCGCTTCACCGACCCGGCCTCGGCCAAGGCCTATGTGCGCGAACGCGGCGTGCCCATCGTGATCAAGGCCGACGGTCTCGCCGCCGGCAAGGGCGTCACCGTGGCCACGACGGTCGAAGAGGCGGAGCGGGCGATCGACGCCGCGCTGCGCGACGGCGTCTTCGGGCTGGCCGGCGCCGAACTGGTGATCGAGGAGGCGCTGCAGGGCGAGGAGGCGAGCTTCTTCGCCTTGGTCGACGGCCGCATGGCGCTGCCGCTCGCCGGCGCGCAGGACCACAAGCGCGCCTTCGACGGCGACCGCGGACCGAACACCGGCGGCATGGGCGCCTACTCGCCGGCGCCGGTGCTGACCGATGCCATGAGCGAACGGGTCATGCGCGAGATCGTCGAGCCGACGGTCGCTGCGATGGCCGCCGAGGGTCACCCTTACAGAGGCGTGCTCTACGCCGGCCTGATGATCACCGCGGAGGGCCCCAAGGTGATCGAGTTCAACGTGCGCTTCGGCGACCCCGAGTGCCAGGTGCTGATGCTGCGCCTCAAGTCCGACCTGGTGCCGGCGCTGCTCGCCACCTGCGACGGCGTGCTGTCGAGTCTCGACCTGCGCTGGCACGACGACAGCGCGCTGGTCGTGGTGCTCGCCGCCGAGGGCTATCCGGGCAGTTATCGCAAGGGCGAGGTCATCGGCGGGCTGGACGCCCTGCACGATCTCAACGACGTGGTGGTGTTCCATGCCGGCACGGCGCGCGCCGACGACGGCACGATCGTCTCGAACGGCGGGCGCGTGCTTGGCGTGACCGCGCGCGGACCCGACCTTGCCGCCGCGCAGCGCCGCGCCTACGAGGCGGTGGCGCAGATCGATTGGCCGGGCGAATTCCATCGAACGGACATCGGCTGGCGCGCGCTGAGGCGCAGCGGCGACGCGGCCGAGTGAACCGCGCGCGCGTCGGTTATTCCGTCAGTTCGGCGATGTAGCCGGGCAGCGCGAAGGCGGCCAGATGGACCGCCGGGTTGTAGTAGCGCGTCGCGATGCCGGATTCGGCGTAGCGCCGCTCCAGCAATTCGAGCGGCGGCGCGCGCAGGCCGGGATCGTCGCTCGCCCAGCCGAAGGCCATGGGGCCGCCGGCATAGGTCGGCACGGTGGCGAGATAGCAGGACACGTCGGCGAAGAGGCCGCGCAGATGGCGCAGGGTGTTGCGCAGCTCGTCGCCCTGCACGAAGGGCACGCCGTTCTGCGTGACCAGGATGCCGCCAGGCGCAAGGCAGCGCCTGCAGCGGCCGTAGAAGCTCTCGGTGAAGAGCACCTCGCCAGGGCCGATGGGGTCGGTCGAGTCGACGATGATGACGTCGTAGCGCTCCTCGCACTCGGCGACGAAGGCGGCGCCGTCGGCGATGACGAGATCGAGTCGCGGATCCTCGAAGGCCTGGCCGCAGATGTTGCCGAGATACCGCTTGGCGAAGTCGACCACGCCGCGGTCGATCTCGACCATGGTCGCCTTCTCCACCCCGCGGTGCTTGAGCACCTCCTCGAGCATGCCGCCGTCGCCGCCGCCGACGATGAGCACCTTGCGCGCCGCACCGTGCGCGAGGATCGGCAGATGCGCGAGCATCTCGTGATAGATGAACTCGTCGCGCTCGGTGGTCTGGACCACCGAGTCGAGCAGCAGCACGCGCCCGAAGGTCGCGTTGTCGAACAGCACCAGGCGCTGATGCTCGGTCGCGCTGTCGTAGAGGAGCCGCTCCGCCTTCAGCTTGAGGCGCAGGTCGGCGTGCAGCTCCTCTTCGTACCAGTCCGCCAAGTCGTCACAGCCCGCGCCCGCGGCGATGCTCCTCGATCGCCATGCGGCCCGGCCGGAAGTTCCGGCGCAGCACCTCGACCGCCGCGTGCGGCTTGGCGTCGCCGCACATGAAAACGTCGAGCGCGGCGTAGCCGATCTCGGGCCAGCTGTGGATCGAGATGTGCGATTCCGCGAGCACCGCAACGCCCGATACGCCGCCGTTGGGCGTGAAGTGGTGCAGGTGGATGTGCAGCAGCGTCGCCTCCGCCGCCTCCACGCAGTCGCGCAGCGTGCGCTCGACATGCTCGAGGTCGTCGAGCCGCTCGGCATCCCACAGATCGACGATCAGATGCGTACCGGCAAAGCGTTCCCCATCGCGCTCGATGAAGAAATCCTTGCGCTGTTCCTGCCCTGTGGCAGGGGCGGTGTCGTTGTCGGCTTCCGGATGGGTGACGCTTGGCTGCTCGTCCAAGTCGATCCCCAGTTGGAAGAGGGCGTGTGCGTTGTGCATCGCGGTCCTCCCACGCAACCAGCAGATGACCGTCATTTTCTTCACAGGATGCCAGAAAACCGCCGAGAACAGGCAGAGAAATGATTA